>JBKDZK010000574.1:0-2533 GCA_047971205.1 Draconibacterium sp. | reverse complement strand
TTATTTATTGACCGATATGTTACTAAAATCACTGATGGCTTGTGGGATCGTGGATATTATGTTGTCTTAAACCAAAAAGGTCAAAAAAAGTCTTGGGGAAAGTATCGTAATTATAACACGACTTATGGTATGAGAAAAATACGCTTCTATATCCCATCAGTAGCCAACTACCAGGATATTGACACTTATATTAGCCCAGAAGTTAAGCCAAGCATCAATTTTACACTAGCAAGTCATGGGGATGTTGTATCCTGGCCTGATCCATATGTCCCCCCGCTCATGTCTATCCCTGAAATAAGGTATGCCGCTGAAGTAAGTTTTAGAGGGTTTGGTTTTCTTGATAACGATTTTTATCAGATTGAGGATCCGGAATACTTTACTATAGCTACATCAGACAACCATCCTGCTGTAGGATGGGGGTATTAAATACTAGAAATAACTGATATCTCGGGTGTAACACCCGAGATATCTTTTAAAACAACAGGATGAAAACAAAAACAATTCTAACCATTTCCGTCTTAACCGTATTATTTCTTTCCTGCGAAAAAGAAGTTAACCTCGATTTTAATCACGAATCAAAACCATGTATTAACTGTGTTTTAAACCCAGACTCTTTAATACATGCCCACTTAAGTTTTTCTGGAGCATTAAACCACCAGGGAGATTTGGTTCCGGTAGAGCACGCATCAATTCTTCTATATGAAAACGATGAATTTGTTGGGGAACTTAAAACACAAAACAATGGACATTACAAGTTAAATTTTAAACCAAAAGCAGGAGGAACATATAATATAGAAGTACAATTAGATGGATATAAAACCATAACAGCAAGTACCTCTGTTCCTGATGACCCCGACATTACATATAAAAAAGACACGATCGAGATTACTGACCATTTAAACCGCCCCATTTTCGACATGAATGTTAGCTTGAATGACAAAACAGGAAAAGATTTCTATTGGCTGTACGAAACGTGGACTATAGGAGGCAGAAACTATGGAGGAGCCAATCACGAAGTTAATGCCCCTTTTGTTGATGATTTTAACCGCACATTTGAAACAGACACAAAGTATGGCTTTACCCATTTTTTACAGATCCGGCTTACCGACGAAGGATTTGACGGACAAGTAATGGAATTTACCATCCCAGACTTATTTGACAGAACCGAATATCAGGCACAGCATTTCTTAAATGCCGATGAACATTACGACAAGTATATAAAAACAACCATAATCAATAAAATGAAAGAAGATTCCGAATTGCCTTTCTATGAACCCGTTCAAATATATTCGAACGTTGAAAATGGATACGGGATTTTTGGCTCCTGCTCAATAACAACAGTAAAATATTAGGGAAAAATGAAAATAATCTTGTTTCTTATTTTACTCATCCCCTTTTCTTTAGCCGGACAGGACTACTCAATATCTGGCTACATCGTAGATAAACAAAGCGGAGAAAGATTAACAGGTGCAACAATTTATGAGATAAATTCCAGGCAAGGTACCACTACTAATAATTTTGGCTTTTTTAGTTTTACTCCCAAAAATAAAACGGTTGATTTACAATTCCGCTTTATTGGCTTTCAATCTGAAAACATCCACTTGGAATTAAGTAAAGATACATTATTAAATGTTGAGCTCACAAAAGGAATTGATATTGAAGAAGTGAAGGTTACTGCAAGTAAGCGGGGCAAAAACAACCCGGAACTTTCAGCCCTGAACCAGGCTCGCATAAGCATGGACATGATTGAAGCAGCTCCGGTGATTTTAGGAGAAACAGATGTTTTGAAAACATTGCAATATCTACCCGGGATAAAACAGGGAGCAGAAAATACTGCTGGCTTTAATGTTCGGGGAGGAAGTAGTGACCAAAACCTTATACTTTTGGATGGCGTTCCGGTATATAATGCCAATCACTTACTCGGTTTCTTTTCTGTTTTCAATTCCGACGCTCTAAAAAATGTGGACTTAATAAAAGGGGGGATTCCTGCCCGCTATGGAGGACGGCTTTCATCTGTACTGAATGTGACGATGAAAGAAGGGAACATGAAAAGAAGTAGTGGAATCTTTTCAATTAGCCCGGTGGCAGGTAGATTTACTTTTGAAACACCTATAAAAAAAGACACCAGTTCATTTATCATTTCTTTTCGCCGTACCCTTTTTGACATTCCAATGCTTGCCATTGAAAAGCTTATGGGAGAGAATGGTAATTTTGGCTATTATTTCTATGATTTAAATGCAAAAACAAACTGGATTTTTAACTCTAAAAGCAGACTTTACCTAAGTATCTACGCTGGAAAAGACAAACAATACTCAAATACCAAAGAAGGAGATTCACGCTCAAAATATAACTATGAGTGGGGAAATATAACCACTGTATTGCGTTGGAATAAAATCTTTTCGCCAAAAATATTCTCAAACAGTTTGGTTTATTATAGCAGATATCATCATATTGAATTGGGAAAAACAAAAAGCAACAATGCCAATGTGCTGTTTAAAACGAGTAGCGAGTTACAGGACTTTTCTTTTCAAAC
>JBKDZK010000573.1:0-3939 GCA_047971205.1 Draconibacterium sp. | reverse complement strand
TCAAAATAACACAATAGCACAAACCCTAAAAGCCATAAAACCAGAAACTTATTAACACAGAGCAGGCATAATTGTTAGTAACGATTGATTTTATAAATTTGACACTGATTAGTAACAAAAATAAAAACAAATCCCGGATAGGAATATACATCTTAACTTTCATTTCTGTTAATGATGCTCCGTAATCATGATTGTTTTATTCCACGGGCCAGTTGCCGTTTTCATACGGGCGCACCTTAATTTTTGCAGGATCTACTACCACGTGTTTCACCAACTTCCGGTTCCAGGTGTAAGTGATGTGAATCATTCCGTCGCTGGTCTGAATAACGGCAGGATAGGAGTATTCTCCGTCTTTATCCGGATCGTTTTCAAGTAAAACGCCTGCTTCCCAGTGAATTCCGTCGTTTGAAACGGCCATGTTCAGAATGTTGCGGTCGCCCCACGATTCTCCGGGCGTGATGTGGTTGTAGATCAGCACAAACCTTCCGTCTTTTAGAGTTACTGCGTCGATTCCTGAATTGGGGATGGGCATATCGATTGGCTCCAGCTCAGTCCAGGTTCTTCCGTTGTCTTCCGACCAGGTAGTGATGATCTTTTTGTTACCGCTTCTGCACAGCGCCTGTAGTTTTCCGCCTGGGTGAACCAACACGGCCGGCTGAATAACGCGGTATTTTTCGCCATCGTTTAGCGGCTTGGTGCGCTCCCAGGTTTTACCACAGTCGGGAGTGATTTCCATGTGGATTTGCCAGCCATTGTCTTCGGTGCTCGACGGACAAAGCAGGTCGCCGTTTGCCAGCAGGATCGGCTTGTTTTTTATCGGGCCGGCAATTTCTTCGGGTAGGCGAATGCTTTGCGACCAGGTTTTTCCTTCATCTTTTGAGGTAATGTATTCGCCCCACCATTCGCGTGGGTTGGGGCCGTCTTTGTAAAAAAGAATGATTTCATCGCCGTAATTGAACAACACCGGGTTCCAGGTTGGGTAGCGCAATGTTTTGTGCTGAACACCGGTGGCAACTTCCACCGGAACCGTCCATTTGCCATTTTCAAAACGGTTGACCCAAATGCCTACATCAGGGTGTTTCTCGTGTGTGCCTCCAAACCAGGCGGCAATTAAACCATCTTTGGTTTGTTCAATGGTTGATGCGTGGCAACTCGGAAAGGGCACATCTTTCGGTTGATAAATGAATTCAGATTTTACTATCGCCTGGTTGCCGGTGTAGGGGTTTTGCGCCCCAAGAGAGCTTACCAGGAACATTGCTGAGATGAAAGTGATTAGTTTCATGAGTCGTATAGTTTATTTGATATTTATTTCTTTTTTGCCAGTTTCAGTGATAAAAATCCTACCAGGAAAATAGCCATGGTACCTATAACAATAGTGAGATTACTGTGGAAGGGACTTCTGAAAGCCAGCAGTTTTCCTTCGGTAAAATAAAGCGGCGATAAGCTCATCCAGATAATAACCAGAACGCCAACAATTACACCAATGGCCGCGTCCATGTTTCTTACTTTTTTGGAGAGGAAAGCCAGCAGGAACAGGCCAAGCATACCTCCACTGAAGATCGATGCGAGCGACCACCAGGCATCGAGCACACTTTCGACACCCACCAGCGAAAGCGAAATAAGAACGCCCAAAATTCCAAAAATAACGGAAGCCGAGTACAACACTTTCATGGATGATTTGTCGTCGGCATTTTTATTGAAATATTTCTGGTAGTAATCCGAAAGAACAATGGTGGCAGTGCTGTTGATACTGGTTGAAACGGTGCTCATTCCGGCAGCAAAAATGGAAGCGATCAACAAGCCGGTTAAGCCCGTAGGCAAACCGTTAACGATAAAATGCGGAAACACTTTGTCGCCATCGATGTTTGCCGGAAGCAGATCGGGCCGTGCCGTATAATACGAGAACAACGCCGTGCCGATGTAGAAAAAAACGATGGAAACCGGCACATAAAGCAAAGCGCCAAACAATGCCGATGATTTGGCCTTTTTCTCGGAACTAGTCGTCATGTATCGTTGTACAAAGTTTTGGTCGATTCCGTAGTTCTGCAGGTTGATAAACAAACCATAAATCAGCACTACCCAGAAAGTAGATTCCGAGAGACTGGCGCTTAAGCTTCCGAGGCTGAATTTGTGGTTGGCAGCTGCAATTTCAAAAATCTGCGAGGGGCCTTCGGGCATAGAAAAAGTTAAAACGGCTGCACAAATCAGAGCTCCCACCACCAGGATGATTCCCTGGATAGCGTCGGTCCAAATCACTGCCTGAATTCCTCCCATCATGGAATATACGGTAACAGCTATTCCGGTAACGATAATGATGGTTTTGATGTTCCACCCAAAAAGTGCATTTAGCGGAAGTGCCAGTAAAAGCAAAATGGCTCCGGTCCGCATCAGTTGGGTTAAAATGTAACAGATGGAAGCATAAATCCGGGCCCAGCTTCCGAAGCGGACTTCCAGGTAATTGTAGGCGGAAACACTTCCGAGGTTGCGATACAGCGGAACAAAAAACTTAGCCGCCAGAATGGCCGCCACCGGAATGGCAAAGCTGAAGACCAGTGCATTCCAGTCGCTCATGTAAGCTTTTCCGGGCAATGCCAGAAAGCTGATGCTGCTGACAAAGGTGGCAAAGATCGACATGCCCACTACCCAGGCGGGGAGTTTTCCTCCGCCGGTGGTAAACTGGCTCGATGTTTTGTTTCTCAGAAAAAAACTGGCGCCGAAAATGACGTTCCCTAAAGTGATGATTATAAAAACGATTAAGTCGGTTACAGGTAAGTTCATTGGATGTTGTTATACTATTGGTTTTTCGGTAATGCTGCCGGCTTTTACGTCGGCTGGTTACCGGGTTATCCTGTTTTTCAGGTGATGCTGTTTAACATACTTATTTCTTCATTCAACTCGGGATACATTTCGGCCAACTCTTTTATGTTTACTTGCATTTGTTGCTTTTGTGCCTCTTCAAAACCACTGAAAGGTTGTGCCACGTAGCCGCTGCAAATTCCCAAAACCGAAAGCGCGCATTTTATACTTTCAATGTACCTCGAACTGTCTGCACTAATATTATATATTTTTTTCTCAATCTGAATGACAATGTCTCTTAATCTGGCCACTTTATTTAAATCGCCATCCAACGATGCCTTGTACATGTCAACAAACAACCGGGGGAAAATATTGGCGCCGCCTGTGATTCCGCCACTTCCGCCAAAGTTAACCGACTCGGGCAGAAACAACTCGGTACCACAAATGACCGCAAAATCGGTTTCGTCTTTAAACTCATCCAAAAGCGAATAAAAATAAGCAAGGTTGCCCGAGCTGTCTTTGATCCCGATCGCACCCAGTTCTTTGGCTTGTCGCACGGTTTCAACCGACATGTGCATTTTGGTACAGCTGGGCATGTTGTACAGCAAAAATGGCAAAGGAAGTTTTGGGCTGATATTCTTTAGAAAATCAACAAACTCGTTCTGGGAAATGGGGAGGTAGTAAGGAGAAGAGATCACCAGGGCATCGGCTCCCGCATTTTTTGAAACATGGGCCATTTCGAGTAAACCTGCGGCAGAAGTATCTGTAACTCCCACCATTACAGGAACTCTTTTGTTGATAAAGGCACAGGCTTTCTCCACAAACTCCTTGCGCAACGAATAGCTCAAACTGGTGGCTTCGCCCGTGGTACCCAGCAAAAATATGCCGTGCACACCGCCGCTGATAAGGTATTCGATTAAGCGTGCCAGCCCGCTTTCGTCCAGCTCTTCCTCGTTGATCAAAGGTGTAACGATCGGAGGAATTATTCCTTTTAATGATGGATTCATTTGAATTATATTGAATTTTTTAATCTAATAATTCCCCTTGGCTCTGCCATGGGGTTCCGCTTTTTCTCCCTCATTGAGGGGAGATGTCAGCCTCTATGGCTGACAGAGGGGTGAAATAAAGAAAATTCGATTTTCA
>JBKDZK010000572.1:0-2356 GCA_047971205.1 Draconibacterium sp. | reverse complement strand
AATATTTAATATTGATTTCAATTAATTTTCGATTGGACTTTTCCAATCTTGTTTTAGTTTATTAAAGGATGCTTTGCCGTATTCCTTTCCTTCGAAACTGTGTTTACAGGAAACGATGAATTCATGGATCCGGTTCTTGAAGTTATTGAAAACTGAAGATTTCTTTAAATAAAGTATGTTTCATCACAAGATTTTTTTGAAATCGCTAAAATTGTTTCTTTCTGATAAGATTACTTTCTGAAATAAAACCGATATGTTCTATTCGTCTGTGATGTTAAAGTATTTTTTCAAAACGTATTCAGGCTGATGCACATCCGGTATTTGTTTCAGCTTGTGATAATCGTATTCCAAAGGCAAAATGGTATTCGGCTGCATGGTGGCCGTGTCTTCAGTTGCCGTGTACCATTCATCCAGTAATTGCATCATTTCATTTACCCGGGATTTATATTCAGGAAGTGCTGCCAGATTGTTGATTTCCAGCGGGTCTTTTTTCAGATTAAACAATTGCGTATAATCCCGCTGCGGATACCTGATTAATTTCCACTCATCGGTTCGGACAGCCCTTGCCGTATTGCGGTAGACGGTATACAGCGAACTGCGTACTTCTTTTTCGGTCCCCATAAGAACAGGGGAGAAGTCTTTACCATCAATCCCTTCGGGGGCAGGCAGGCCACACAAATCGGCCAATGTTGGAAAAATATCATAGAGATACACTAAAGCATCGCGTACTTCATTTTCAGGAATACCAGGCCCACTCATTATCAAGGGTACTTTTGAACTGTGTTCATACAAGTTTTGCTTGCCCAGTAAACCGTGACTGCCAACTGCCAGGCCATTGTCTGCGGCATATACAATGATTGTATTCTCATACAGATTTTCCTTTTTCAGCATTTCCACAATGTCTCCCACTCTTTTGTCAAGGTGACTGATAAGCGCATAATAATCGGCCAGCGAAGCCTGTATAATTTCAGGTGTTCGTGGCCATGGAGCCAACGTTTCGTCTCGTATATTCAGGTTGTCAAATTCAAAAGGATGCAATTTTTTGAAATTCCCCGGCAGAGGAATTGATTCATCGGGGTACATTCCGATGTAATCTTCGCGGGGCGACCTGGGATCATGTGGCGCTGTAAAAGCCACATAACAGAAAAATGGTTTTTCGCGGGTTCCTTTTGCATAACTATCCAGAAACCCGAGGGCAGCATCAGCAAACAAATCGGTAGAAAACCCTTTTTTTACAGGTTCGCTAAGTTTTCCATCAGCCCCCAAATCCCTGCAAGGAACCTGAAAATGATTGGACATACCTCCTATAAAAACATTCTTCCCGTTTTGGAATGAGGCTTCAAATGTATTGGCGCCATTGTGCCATTTCCCGGTTCCAAAAGTTTCATAACCATTTTCGGCAAAATGCATTGGCATGGTATGTACGCCTTCAAGATGATCATAGACGTGAAAAAGGCTTTTCCCGCTCATTAACATCGCGCGGCTGGGAGCACAGATGGCACCATGGTGGCCTCCCATTACATAGTTATTGGTAAAGCGAACACCTGTTTCAGCCAGCTTGTCAATGTTAGGGGTTTGTATATAAGTGTTGTTTGCACAGCCTATCGCATCTGCCCGCTGATCATCAGCAAAAAGAAAAAGTATATTGGGTTTGGTTTTTTCTTTCGCCGGTTCCTTTTCTGTATTGCAGCCTGAAAAAAATCCCAATAATAAAAGTAGTAATACCGAAAATAATGATGAATGTTTCATTTTCTATTTTTTTAAGTTTGATAGTGTTTCAATATCTTCAGGATGAACCGATCCGTCAGGTAAAGGCCCGAGGTTGAGCAATAGATTGTAATGATTCGCCTGCGCGTCTTCCAACAGTTTTTTTACATCTTTAGCTTTTAAATGGTGTCCGTCGATTGCTTTGTTGTAACCCCAGGTTGCGCCTCCGTGAAACCAGGGGATGTGAGGTTGCATTGTGTTACAAACCTCTTTCGGTTTATTTTTATTTTTCTCGTAAGTTACTTTTGCAACCGGATATTTCTCACCAACAGTAGCATTTCCGTTACGTTCCGGTGCCATAAAGTCTTCATCGCCATTGGCCCCCTGTTTAAATGAAATTAATGCATGAGGGGACAGTTTTCGGATTAATGTATAAGTTTCGTCGATTGGAAAAACGTCGGGATTGGCATAAAAACCCATAATCGGGTCAAACCAAATACCTGCAATCGTTGGATATTGGGTAAGCAATTCTTTTAACTGGGCATGCACATAATCCACATATTTACGAAAATCTTCCGGCTTTTTATAAAGGTATTCTTTGGGTTTTGTTTGATAAGCCGGACGCGCATTGTTCCATCCAGCCTCTCGT
>JBKDZK010000571.1:0-2134 GCA_047971205.1 Draconibacterium sp. | reverse complement strand
TAGGTAAAATTCAAACGGGCCGCACTCCAAAAGTTTTTGTTCCACGATTGCTGATAATCGGCTTGAACATCTACTCCATGAGCAGAAGCTTCGCCGATGTTTGCCCTTACTGAAGCTTGTAGCCCCATTGTTGGAGGTATCGATGCACGGGTCATCAGGATATTCCGGCGATGTTCCGTAAAATATTCGGTTATAATATTGACCTTATTCCACAGACCCAGCTCGAGAGCTAAATTCTGCTTAGTAGAAGTTTCCCAGGTAATGGCATCATTTGCATATCGGTCGATTTTGATCCCTGCACCACCTTTATCAAGATTTTCACCAAAATAAGCTCCTCTGCCATTATCGTTCATATTTACCTGCGACAAGTAAAAGAACCGGTCACTGCTGGTCCCAATCTTGTCGTTACCAACCAGACCATAAGAATAGCGCAGTTTCAGTGTTGAAACAACTGGTTTTATGTTTTCCCAAAAGCGTTCATTGGAAACTAGCCAAGCTGCTCCTGCGGAAGGGAAAAAGCCCCAACGATGGTTTGCCGCAAAACGCTCGGAACCGTTATATCCAAAATTAAATTCAAGAAAATAACGACTGTCGAAAGAATAGGTAGTACGACCTGCCAGGCCAACATTATGCGATGGTAAAGATAATTGTAAACTTCCCTGGTTCGCAGCAAGCCACTCGCGTGTAGTTAAAACCATCAATGCGCTTAAACTGTGTTTTCCGAATGTATTATTGTAGTTAAGCCTTGACTCGGTGTAGGTAGTTGATTCCACAATTTTCGGGCTTTCTTGATAGCCGAGGTATTCTGTCCCATTTTCGTTTATCCGCTCCAGATGATATTCTCCCGTGAAACTGTCATAATTACTACGCAACTGATACCAATATGGATTATACGACCTACTCACACTGTATTCTGCCAATCGCGAAAGGTTCATTAAGAACATGAAATCAAGCCCTTTTGTGACAAAATCCAGGTTTTGGTTAACTTCCATCATGGCGAGCATTTGTGAACGTGAGCGGTCTTTATACCCCCTCACCATTTCAGCATAGGGGTTAGTATAATTTCCCCCATCGTTGCCAAACATAATGTGATTTACATATTTAAAATCTTCGTCAACCGGATAATAAGCAGGGAACAAGACAGGATTGGAGTGAACAACCATGTTATAAATATCTTCTCCTCCATTCAGAGGTCCTGTGTAGTCATCAAAATTACCTGTAAGCCGAACACTTAACACAGTCTTTGGGGTAACATTGATATCTACATTTGCCCGCAGGTTATAGTTCCTAAAGTCAATGTTATTATTAAAACTGTTTCGTTTATCCACTTTCAAAATACCATTATCTTTAGCAAATGCAGTAGAAACATAGTACCGGGCAATATTCTCTCCTCCGGAAACACTAAGGTTACCTCGCTGGCCTGTAGAAAAGTTTTTAAACAACATTTTATGCCAGTCGTTTGCCGGATAAATGTAGGGATTGGCTCCCGGGCGCAAGGTATTTTCAATTTTATCCTGGCTATAGGGCAGATCACCGAGTGGATTTCGTGTAAGTACCGCTTCATTGTGAAGTTTCATATAGGTAACCGGATCGGCAAGTTCTATGTTATCTGTAGGTGTTGAAAAAGAATTCTCCAACCGAACAAAAACCTTTGCGGGGCCTTCTGTCCCCCGTTTGGTAGTTACCAATATTACACCATTAGCACCCCTGGCTCCATATAACGCAGTAGCTGTAGCATCTTTCATAATCGAAAAACTTGCAATATCATCTGGCTGAAGCCGCGCAAGGTCAGTCGCTGTCAACTCGATATTATCAATCAAGATCAATGGATTAATATTGCTACCAAAAGTTGTAATACCCCGGACAAAAAAATCTGCATTATCGTTTCCGGGCTCTCCACTGCGCTGATAAGCAATTATTCCAGCCATGTTCCCTGCTAACGCAGTAGTCATGTTACTGGAAGGCGTTTTTAATTCGGCAGGTTTTACTGTGGTTATTGCGCCAATAACACTTTCTTTCTTTTGCTTACCAAAAGCAACTACCGTTACATCCTCCAGTTCTTCTGATTTCGATTGCATTTTAACATCGATCACGGTCTGATTTTGAACATCCACAATTTGACTCTCCATCCCAA
>JBKDZK010000570.1:0-2081 GCA_047971205.1 Draconibacterium sp. | reverse complement strand
ATGATATTCTACGAAAAAGGCTCAACAGAAACTTCCTTACAAAGAGAAGACTTGAAAAAAGGCTTATTTGAAGCCCTCGATAAGATAGGCAATAAACAAAAAGTACTGGCTATTCCGCCCGATTATACCCGTTTGCCGTCGAAAGCAGGCGACCTGACCGAGTTTGCCTGGGAATATTTCGGAGAAAAACTCTCCGATGTACTGCCGGCACTGGGTACGCACACCCCCATGACACCCGGACAGATCAGTCACATGTTCGGCAAAATGCCTTCTGGTCTGATTCGCGAACACGACTGGCGCAACGACGTGGTTACCTTGGGCACCGTTCCTGCCCGATACATCAAAGAAGTATCGGAAGGTGCCGTGGAATACACCTGGCCGGCACAAGTAAACAAGTTACTGGTAGAAGGAAATTTCGACCTGATCCTTTCCATCGGGCAGGTAGTGCCGCACGAAGTGGTGGGAATGGCCAACTACAACAAAAATATTTTTGTGGGAACAGGTGGTGCCGAAGGGATCAACAAAAGCCACTATATTGGCGCTGCTTACGGAATGGAGAAGATGATGGGCCGTGCCGACACGCCCGTTCGGAAAGTATTTAACTATGCTTCCGAGAATTTTTCCAATCATTTACCGATTGTTTACGTACAAACCGTTGTAGGAATGAACAAGCAGGGACAACTACAAACCTACGGGCTGTTTATCGGCAATGATTTAGAAGTATTCGATAAAGCCGCAAAACTCTCGCTTGAGGTAAATTTCGAGATGCTCGACAAACCGATAAAAAAAGCGGTTGTCTGGCTCGACCCTACCGAGTTTAAAAGTACCTGGTTGGGGAACAAAAGCATTTACCGCACCCGCATGGCACTGGCCGATGGTGGCGAATTGATTGTACTGGCACCGGCTTTAAAAGAATTTGGGGAAGACAAGCAAATCGATAAACTGATTCGCAAATACGGTTATTTTGGGACACCGCACACCCTGCAACTGGTAAAAGATAACGAAGACCTGCAAAATAACCTCGGTGCTGCCGCCCACCTGATCCACGGATCATCGGAGGGACGTTTCAGCATTACCTATTGCCCGGGGAAAGGTCCCGAGAATCTGACCAAAGAAGAAATTGAAAGTGTAGGTTTCAACTGGGCCGATTTTGATGAAATGACAGCCAAATACGATCCTCAGAAACTGAAAGACGGTTACAATACCATGCCCGACGGAGAAGAAGTGTTTTACATTTCCAACCCGGCCATTGGTTTGTGGGCTTTTAGAGATAGATTTGAGTACTAAGCCCCTCCCAGCCCTCCCAAAAGGAGAGGGCCAAAAACGCTATATAAATTGGATATTGGTTTATATGAACGCTTTACATTCAAATAAAAATACTGATTCCTCCCCCTTGGGGGAGTCAGAGGGGGCCGTAATCCGCTGGGGAATTATCGGGGTTGGAAATGTAACCGAAGTAAAAAGCGGACCTGCCTTTTACAAGGTTCCCAACTCGCAGCTCGTGGCTGTGATGCGTCGCAATGCTGAAAAAGCTGCCGATTATGCGCGCCGCCACCATATTCCCAAATGGTATTCCAATGCTTCGGAGCTCATCAACGATCCCTACGTGGATGCGGTGTACATCGCTACCCCACCCGATTCACACGCTTCGTATGCCATAGAGGCCATGCGTGCCGGAAAACCGGTGTATGTGGAAAAACCCATGGCGCGCCAACATTCCGAGTGTTTGGAAATGCTAAAAGTTTCTAAAGAAACCGGAGTACCTATTTGGGTGGCGTACTACCGCAGAACACTGCCTGCCTTTCTGAAAGCAAAGGAGTTGATTGATTCGGGAGTTATTGGGAAACCGCTGATGGTAAACATTAAGCTCTACAAGGAAGCCAGAGAAAGAGGAAAAAAGCCGGAAGAAATGAGTTGGCATGTGTATCCGGAAATCGCCGGTGCCGGACATTTTTTTGACTTGGCATCGCATCAGCTGGATTACCTCGATTTTGTGCTGGGGAAGATCACCGAAGTAAAGGGAAATGCTGCAAATTTAGCCGGACTTTATCCTGCTGAAGATACGGTTTCAGGAACCTGGA
>JBKDZK010000569.1:0-1929 GCA_047971205.1 Draconibacterium sp. | reverse complement strand
TCCTATTTTTACGGTTTCGGTTGTATCGGCTTTTTCTCCAAAGGGCTTTAATCCTTTATCGGCAGGATAATTTCGTAATAACAATCCAAGCAAAGGGGTTACGATTACCAAAATAATAATTACGAAAATTAAGTAGGTGGTTCGCCAACCGTAGGTTTCAATTAAATATCCACCCAGCGGATTGAACAATACGCCACCAATTCCAGAAGCGGCACTGCAAAGCCCGATAAAAAACCCAACCCGGGCATTAAACCAGCGGTTGATTAAAACCGGATAACTGAGATACAACAAGAACGAAAGCGAAATACCAATAACTGCTCCGGCTGCATAAAACTGCCAAACGGCATTGAACTGTGACATTGCCAAATACAAAATACCAACAACCGCCGTGCTAATAGTGAGTAACCACCTTGCACTATATTTGTCCATTAATTTTCCGGCAACGGAAAGCATCAAAAACGAAAAGGCGTAAACAAAGGTCATATATAAACCGAAATCGCCTTTAGAAACGCCAAGGTCTTCGCTTACGGGCGTATAGAATATTCCGGCACAACTCATTACCAGCCCAATGTTGATGCCCATAATCAAGCAACAGCAAAAGACGATAACGTAACCATAATGAAATTTAGATTTTTCCATATTCTATTTTTTTTCAGGTTGAAGCGGTCCATAAAAATATGATGCGGTTGCTCCACCGTCAATCAAAATATCAGAACCTGTGATGAATGCTCCTCGTTCGGATAATAACAATTCGGCTACATTAGCCACTTCATCCGCCATTCCGGGGCGACCTGCCGGACTTTTGGCAAACATATTTTTGTAGAAATCGCCACGAAGCCCATTGATTTCATCTAAAGCCAAAGGCGTAATGATAATACCGGGCGAAATGGAATTTACTCTTGCCCCTTTTTCGCCCCATTTTACTGCTTCTGCCATTACCCGTTTTACATTGCAGCGTTTCGCCATTTGGTAAGCGTGCAGGGTGTCTTTTATATTTTCGGGTTGTAACATTTCTAAATTCAATAAATCTTCTGTGGGCGTGGTTGCCAATAAGAGGTCTTCTTCGGCGGTTAAAGCCTGCATTCGGTGTCCTGATTGACTGGAAATGGTTACGGCTGTTCCGCCCGATTTGATTACTTTTCCAAATTCTTCCAACAAAATAGCGGTTCCGTATAAGTCCACTTCCAAAATATGTTCTTTGGTAGATTGGCTTGGCGATAATCCTGCGGCATTGATAAACATAGAAATTTCGCCTTCTTTTTTAGCGGCTTCAATCAATTCTAAAATTGAATTTCTATCGGAAATATCGGTTTTAAAAGGAACGGCATCAAAACCTGCTTCTACTAATGTTTTAGTTATGGCTTGGGCATTTTCCAATTTCCAATCGGCTACAAAAATTTTGTTTCCGTAAGCCATTCTTCTTACAATTGCCATTCCGAGTTGTCCTGCTCCGGTTAATACAACGATGTCTTTTTTTGTATTCATTTTCTTTGATTTAATTTATTGATACAAAGGTCATTTGAAACCGAAGAAGTATTGTTATACAGATTACGGTTTGGTTTACCAGTTTTACTTATTCAAGGACGAATGTGGAATGTGGAATGACGATTGACGAATGTGGTTTTTTATCCCGCAGAGTTCGCTGATTTTCGCAGAAGTTTTTTTTAAAAAATAATTCTACCCCTCAAAAAGGATGTTGGAAAGATTTTGGCGGAAGCCTTCTTTTCCTTTTTCTAAACGCTCGGCGTACATTTCGTTGGCATCAATCCCTGCTATATATCGGATTTGGTCTTTGGTGTCGGTTACGACATTGTACACGTTTTCGGCAATGTATTCAGGTGTGGAAACTTTAGACATATCGCCCATCATATAAGCAATGTATTTTTTCGATAATTCTTCGTACTCGGGCAGTTGCGATTTGTCGAGATT
>JBKDZK010000568.1:0-3207 GCA_047971205.1 Draconibacterium sp. | reverse complement strand
GCAGCGGAATGGCTGCCAGGTTGCTGGTTGCCCTATTCGTATTTTTGGCATCGCTAAGGTAATAATATACCAGGGCAGAGGGCCGGTGATCTTTTCCAAATACCTTATCATAATTAAAAACTGCCTCCAGGTGATATTTGCGGTATTGTGATGTAGATTTGCTGTACGAGGCTTGTTTTTCCTGTACACGCTCGATCATAATGAGCGAACCATCATAATTCCGGCCGGTAGCTTCGTAGAGGCCCGGCTGAATTGACCTGCGTTCATTGAAGAAACTGTGAATATCATAGGCACCCTGTACCCGGAATCTCAGACCGTTCGTTATAAAAGACAGGTCCTGGTTTAAAGCCAGGGTAGCTTTGCCTTTGAATGCCTGATCAGAAGCCCGGCCTGTCTGGTTGATCATCACGTAGGGCGAAGACTGTGAACCCGAACCAATTCCGGGATACAGCCCATTTGAATAAACAGTGGGGATAGTCAATGGAGTAAGACGAGCCTGGGCATTCCAGATATACTCCGTATTGGCAACTCCCGGTTGATTCAACTGAGAAAAGAAACCATCAGACCCCAGGTAAACACCGGTAGTCTCGGTCAGATCAAGGTCCAGGTTAACCCTGTAATTGTAAGTATTATACCCTACGTTTGAGGCATACGGACTGTTTTTTTCCACTTTATATGCTGCTGTTTCGCTGTTTGCCCCCAAACTGAGGAAATACCGGGCCACTTCACTACCACCCCGGCCACTAACATAAACACTATGAGACCAAAAGCTTTTATTAAGTATCTCGTCCTGCCAGTTTACATTGGGATACATATCCGGATCCAAACCATCCCGAATAATGCCCATCTCGGTTTCGTTATACAAAGGTGCATCACCGCGAACCACATTGGCTTCATTGGCCAATTTTGCATATTCGTAGGCATCCAGATAATCCGGTAAGCGATTGATAAAAGACAAGGTTGTATTGGCTCGGACGGTGATTTGCGTCTTATCCACAAGACCTTTCTTGGTATTGACCAACACAACACCATTTGCCCCTCTAACCCCATACACTGCGGTAGCCGATGCATCTTTCAGGATAGAAAAGCTCTCAATATCTGCCGGATCGATTGTATTCAGGTCGCCTTCCAAACCGTCGATAAGTACAAGTGCACTGCTATTGGCTCCAAATGTACCAATACCACGCACCCAAAATTCCGAAATGTTCTTTCCCGGCTCTCCACAGCTTTGCAGAGAGATTATTCCCGCAGCCCGTCCACCAAGTAAATTGGCGACAGACCGGGCTGGCACTTGTAACTCCTTAACATCTATTGTAGAGATGGCACCTACCGAACTGATTTTTCGTTCTTTAGCTCCGAGGCCCAGGACGACGAATTCATCAAGAGCTACACCTTTTTGAGCAAACTGTATCTGTAAATTATCAGTAGACTTCACCGAAACATGTTCAATGGGTTCGTAGCCTACGAAAGTAAATACCAAATGGTCACCATATATTACATTTATAGTAAACTCTCCGTCAGCGTTGGTGTATGTACCTGCAGTGGGCCTATCTTTTACATACACGGTTACACCGGGAAGTGGTTCACCCTGCTCATCGACCACCTTTCCGGCGATCTTTAGTTCTTCTTTTTGTTGTGCGAAAGCAGCCATATGCATTACGCATATCAGCAACAAACACATAATACGAATGATCTTCATTTTATACATACGTTAATTATTCGATAACTAATTTGCGAATCCTTGCATTCCCCCAGTCAGCAATATAAATCTCACCCAGTTCGTTCACAGCGACACCCCAGGGATTTTTAAATAGTGACTCTACCGGACCACCATCCTTATAGCCTGACGTTCCGGGTTGCCCGGCCACCGTAGAGACAATACCATCTGCAGACAGCATACGAATACAGTGGTTATTATAATCCGCAATAAACATGTTTCCATCATTGTCGAACTTGATATCTTTTGGGTAGTTAAATAAAGCGTCTTCAACAGGACCGTCGCGAAAGCCACTTCCCCCCGGTGCATTCAGGCGTTTAAACCCACTATCCAGGTCGCGGAGATCAAGCATCATAATTCCCTGCCTGAATTCATTCGGTCTGGCGTTGGAGTGCAGAGTTATATAGAGCTCCCAGGGTTTTAACGGGTTTATTCCCTGCCCGTATTGCGAGCCGTAAGGACCTTGATGAACAATCTCCGCCTCATAGGTATCCGGATTGATCCTGGCTACCTTGCCATCCCGGAACCGGGTGTAAAGCATCTTGTCATAAGGACAATACGTAATAAAATTTGCATAACGATCATTCCAAACAATCGAAGCATAGTCTGACTCTGAAAACTTGGCATTACGCTGACGCGGATTCCAGGCTTCCCGCGGATCAAAAGAGAAAAACACCTCTGGTACTGACTCGTGAGAAGCGGTAAGGATGCCGGTAGCACGATCTACGGTGAGACCATTGGCATATAACACACGCTCCGAACTTGATGTGGCCATAATTAAAGGAGTAACAATATTCTCCTTCTCACTTATCCGGGCTATTCCCCAGGAACCTCCATCACGCCAGGACATAAAGAGATTGCCTTCGGCATCTAACTCAAGATATTTGCCATACACATGGGCTTGATCAAGCGGCCCCTCCACGAAATCTTTCGTCCCATTCCCTGTAACCGTGGTAACCTGGGCCTGGGGGGTGTACAGGAACGTTGAATCATAAGTAGCCGAATTTTCACCTATCACCACCCTTATTGCCGGATTATCGCCCGGAAGACGAGGGACAATGGCGTAAATACGATTTCCACTGGACGAAATAACGGCTGCTTTCTTTAAATTGAAATACACTTCAATCTTACTGGCATCAGTCCCAAAGTTCTCTCCATCTAATAAAATTTTGTCTTTGGCACCGCCTTTCGTCGGAGAAAAAGTGGTCACCAAAATAGGTTTCGATGGGTCGTGCGTATCTCCGGAAGAACTTTCCTGGTCATCATCACACGATAGAAATAAAAGGAAAAGCATTGAAGTCGCAACAATGTACGACAGCATTTTTTTTCGATAAAAACTAAACACATTCATAACTATGGATTGTAACAGTTAATATATTATTGGATAACTAATTTCGTTTATTGAACTTAAACTACTTTTTGATGGCACAAAGCTGAAATACAAGCTTCAGAAATACACAAATCATGACCATGTATCTTATATAATCTTA
>JBKDZK010000567.1:0-3537 GCA_047971205.1 Draconibacterium sp. | reverse complement strand
ACTTTCGGTTACCCAGGTAGGGTCGCCGGCAAAAATCTGGTCATAGGCTTCCATGCGCAGGTGGCGAACCATACGCAGTTTCATCACAAACTGATCGATATATTCCTGTGCATCGGCTTCTGTAATTTTATTCTCTTGTAGATCCTTCTCTATAAAAATATCAAGGAACGAAGAAACACTTCCCAGCGACATGGCTGCCCCGTCCTGCTCTTTAACTGCCGCCAGATAGGCCATGTAAGTCCACTGAACGGCTTCGCGGGCGTTCTGTGCCGGACGCGAAAGATCGAGGTCGTAGATTTTACCCATCCCGATCATGTCGTACAAAGCACGAATTTGCTCCGAGACCTCCTCGCGCAAACGAATGGTGGCATCGTTCATCGGGCCATGGATGTTATCCAGGTCCTCTTTTTTTGCCTCAATTAAACGGTTGATGCCGTACAATGCCACACGACGGTAATCGCCAATAATACGGCCTCGGGCATAATTATCGGGTAATCCGGTGAGGAAGCCCAGCGAACGGAACGTCCTGATTTCTTCGGTGTATGCATCAAAAACACCATCGTTGTGGGTTTTGGTGTACTTCCCAAAACACTCGTCGATAACTTCGTTGGGCTTTAAGCCATGCTCCGACAAAGCCTTCTTTACCACGTTGTAACCGCCGTAAGGCTTCATGGCCCGTTTCAGCAGCTTATCTGTTTGTAAGCCTACAATTACTTCGCTTTCCCGTTCGATGTACCCGGCATTAAACGCTTTCATGCCCGAAACTATGTTTACATCTACATCTCGCAAACCGTTGTTTTGTCGTTCTTCTTTAAGTGCAGCCCTGCAAAGATCCCACAGCCTTTGCGTACTTGCTGTAGGGCCTTCTAAAAATCGATGATCCCCGTTGTACGGTGAAATGTTAAGTGAGACAAAATTCTTTACCTCGATGGCATTACACCATCGTCCGGTTTTGAAGGTTTCTTTAAAATCCATAATCCGATTGTTTTACTATAATTGTGTGATTATCCCATTTCCTGGCGCAAAAGTAGTAGCTACACTATTTATTTGCTATCCCTATTTATAGGGATTTTGAACGATCTAACAATCAGTTAACCTTAAATATGCTTAATATTGCCGGAAATACTCCGGGAACAATTGGGTATGTTTACTTCCATACGAAAATACTACGGAGATAAAAATACGAGAAAATGAAGACTACCATCGCAGATCTTAAACGTAGAGAAAAAGGGATAATTGAACATTTCTCTACCGATCATATCCCTGTTAAATTCCAGGAAATGGGCTGTTTACCTGGAAATGAAGTGCAAGTCATTCAATTTTCTCCTTTTAAAGATCTTGTTTATTTGAATGTTGACGATAGTTATTTTGCCATTCGCAAAGAAACTGCGGCCTTAATTGAAATCAGAAAGGTAGAATAATGATAGAGAAGCAAATCAATGTAGTACTTATTGGAAATCCAAACACCGGAAAAACTTCGCTATTTAACCAATTAACCGGCTTAAACCAGAAAGTGGGTAATTACCCGGGGGTAACAGTTGAAAAGAAAAAAGGGTATTGCCGACTGCCCAACGGAACAAAAGCGCGGATTATCGATTTGCCCGGAACATATAGTTTGAATGCAACTTCGCCCGATGAACAAATTGTAACCGATGTGCTGCTTCACCAAACTGAAGGTATTGTTCCTGATGTTGCAGTTGTTGTAGCGGATGTGGAGAACCTGAAGCGAAACCTGCTTTTGCTTACTCAAATCAAAGATTTAAACATCCCCACCATTTTGGCAGTGAACATGGCCGATGTAATGCCCCGAAAAGGCATTACCATTGATGTGCCACAGATGGAGAAAAAACTTCACACAAAAGTTACCCTTATAAGCGCCAGGAAAGGGACCGGGATGGACTCCCTTAAACAAATCATTCAGGAATACAACGAGCTTCCACTCGAGCCTTGTGTAGATTTTTCGACGGTTGAGCCGGAATATTTTGAATTGCTTCGAAAATCATTTCCCAACAAGAACCTCTACAAATGCTGGTTATCCATTGTTGGGAGCACACACGAGCCGGAGGGTGAACCCATTTGTTTCGGAAACAGCAATGTCTTTCAGCAGAAGAGTGAAGCAGAGTTGAAACGGTTACAACAAAAAGAGACCATTTTACGCTATGTATTTATTAATGGCCTGCTAAAAGAAGCTTATAATAAGAATACAGGCGAAGCCAAAGATTTGCGTTCCCGGATCGACAGGGTTTTGACCCACCGTATTTTCGGATACCTGATTTTCTTTTTGGTAATGATGCTGGTTTTCCAATCAATATATTCGTGGAGCAGTTATCCTATGGATGTAATCGATCAACTGATTGCACAACTATCAGGTTGGGTTAAAAATACCTTGCCTGCTGGCCCTTTAACCAGCCTTTTAGCCGAAGGTGTCGTACCGGGTATTGGTGGAATCGTGATATTTGTTCCGCAAATTGCTTTTTTGTTTTTCTTTATTTCGATCCTGGAAGAAAGTGGTTATTTGAGCCGCGTGGTTTTTCTTATGGATAAAATCATGCGTAAGTTTGGATTAAACGGGAAAAGCGTGGTTCCCCTGATTTCAGGCACCGCATGTGCAATCCCTGCCATAATGGCTGCCCGGAATATCGACGACTGGAAGGAACGACTGATAACCATTTTAATTACGCCTTTTACCACGTGTTCGGCACGTTTGCCTGTGTACCTGATTATCATTGGGCTGGTTATTCCCGATCGTTCTTTTTTGGGACTAAACCTCCAGGGCCTTACACTTATGGCACTCTATGTTGTAGGATTTCTAACAGCTGTTTTTTCGGGTTATTTTCTGAATAAAATATTGAAAATAAAAGGCCGCATTTTTTTTATTGCCGAAATGCCAGCTTACAAACTACCGATGGTTAAAAATGTGGCCCTGACTGTATGGGAAAAAACCAACAGCTTTGTAGTGGGGGCAGGAAAAATTATACTCGCAATTTCAATCGTATTATGGTTTTTAGCAGCCAACGGACCCGGCAAAGAGTTCCACAATGCAGAAAAGATTGTAAAGGGCAATGTGCAAAACAAAACCTGGAGTGATGATGAACTGTCAACGGCTGTGGCTTCTTATAAACTCCGTCACTCGTATATTGGTATTATCGGGCATGCCATTGAGCCTGTAATTCGTCCGTTGGGCTACGACTGGAAAATAGGAATTGCGCTGATAAGTTCTTTTGCTGCCCGCGAAGTTTTTGTTGGAACGCTGGCTACTGTGTACAGCGTTGGCAGTGAAGATGAAGAAACCATAAAAAACCGGATGGCTAACGAAATTGATCCTGTTACCGGAAAACAGGTTTTTGATTTCCCGACCGGAATTTCCTTGCTGCTGTTTTATGCCTTTGCCATGCAATGTATGAGTACCCTGGCCATTGTAAGACGTGAAACCAATAGCTGGAAGTGGCCTTTGGCACAACTCGTATTTATGAGTGCTTTTGCCTATATGGTCGCCATGGTGGCTTACCAACTGCTAAAATAACCTGGTAATAGAAC
>JBKDZK010000566.1:0-1821 GCA_047971205.1 Draconibacterium sp. | reverse complement strand
TGCAATTCTAAGGTCGGTATGCGACACTGCAATAAAAAATAACCAAAACCCGTTGACGCCATTCAAATTAGCTGCTACATTGGATAGACCTGAATAGATACTCAATTTCCAATTTACAGCAGAGTTTAATGCTGGGCGGACTCTTGGCCTTTTTGCTTATGTTTTTCTTTTTAAAAGATTTCAGATCACCATTTCTTATTGGTATAACCATTCCAACCTCGCTGGTAATTTCCCTGCTTTTCTTTTATGTTGCAGGAATTTCGATAAACATCATATCCCTTTCAGGTTTAATCCTGGGCGTGGGAATGATGATTGACAACTCAATTATAGTAATCGACAACATTACCCAGCACCGCGAACGTGGGAAAAATATCTGGCAGGCCTGTACCGATGGCACCAACGAAGTGTTTCGCCCCTTATTAAGTTCAGTCCTTACTACTTGTGCTGTATTTATTCCCTTAATATTTATTAGTGGTATATCGGGGGCATTGTTCTACGACCAGGCTATGGCCATTGCTATTGGTTTACTTGTTTCGCTGGCAGTATCCATAACGCTGCTACCGGTTTATTACCGTATGTTTTATGCCAAAACCCAGACTGGCGGAAAAAACTTTGTATCCAGGATAAATACACTTAATTATGGTGCTTTATACGAAAAAGGCTTTCGGTTGGTTATGAAAAACCAGGCATGGAGTTGGCTCCTATTTGTTTTTATAATAGCAGCCATATACCCTTTGTCTCTGCAAATAGGGAAACAAAAGCTACCGCATATTACCAAAGATGAAACCTTGCTTTATATCGACTGGAATGAACGAATTCATCTGGATGAGAACAGGGAACGGACAGAGGGGTTAATTAAAGGATACGCTAATTTTATTGACCAACATTCATCTTTAATCGGTGACCAGCAGTTCCTGTTAAACCACAATACCGATTTAACAACATCGGAAACCATTGTGTATTTAAAAGCAACCTCGCCTGGAAAACTGGATACGGTAAAAACGTTAATTACAAAAGACCTTGAAAAGAATTATACATCGACACTGCACAATTATTCTGATGCAGGAAACATTTTCAACCTTCTTTTTTCAGATAATTCTCCACCACTGATAGCAAAATTAAGGGCAACAAAAGATTTAGGCCAGCAGAAAAATTCCGAACTGCAAAATTTCATAAACCAGTTGAAAGATAAGCTTATAAACCAAACTATTGATCCTATTCCGTGGGAAGAACACTTGGTAGTAAAAATATCGCCCGAAAAACTTACTGCCTTTAATATTTCCTTCGATGCCGTTTACCGGACACTAAAAAGTGCTTTTAGCGAAAACGAAGTTTTAATTATTACCGAAAACCAACAATTCACTCCAGTTATATTAGGTGGCAAAACCCGTCTGATAAACGAAATACTGGAAGAACTTACTGTTCCTAATAATGAAAGCGAACAGATCAGGTTACAATCCTTACTGAAAGAAGATAAGGAACAAGCATTAAAAACCATAATTGCTGGGCGCGAGGGTGAATATTACCCTGTAAATTTTGAGGTTGATAAACATAATGGCGAAAACATAATTTGTAGTATAAAAACACTAGCAAACACCAACGAAAATTTTGAGGTTGATTTTGATGGAACCATTTTTTCAAACCGTAAATTATTAAAAGAACTCTCACTAATCCTGGCTATTTCCTTATTACTATTATATTTTATTTAACTTTCGCAAGCTCTACTTATCCTGCCTGCAATAGGGTTTTGTAATTCGTCAATTTTATAAGTTTCTCATTATCAGCAATTAATTTTTCCATTAAGCATTCTGTTCCTGTTTC
>JBKDZK010000565.1:0-2029 GCA_047971205.1 Draconibacterium sp. | reverse complement strand
GTGCAGTAATGGCCCAAGCGATGAATGAGTTTCTTCTAAAAGATGACATGCCGACCATTGTTGGGGGCGATTTTAATACAAGACCGGAAGAAGGAACTATTGCCAACGGTATGCAGCAATGGAAACGGTTTTGTAACGACAATCCTACTTGCCCTGATATTCCAACGAAAAAAATTGATTACCTGTTTGGATACCCAAAAGAAAAGTGTTTGACCATTAGCTATCAGGTTATCGAGAAGACAGGAATATCGGATCATTGCCCAATTGTCGCAGAAGTTGAATTTCAATGATGGTGAAAATGAAAAAAATAAATATTCTGCTCTTGTTGTTGATCGGTTTTTGGTCTTTTATTTCTTGTGGGGAAGAGGAAAATCCTTCGCCTGATTTACCCGAGACAGGAACAAACAATAGCATTTCAATTCAGGTTTATTCGCGTTTTAATAATCAAAAGCTTTTTAATGCGAACGACTATGCCGCGGTAGTAGGTCGGATTCGGAGTAATCAAAATTCTGTTGTTCTTCTTCAACGGGTTGATGCTACGACTAGCTCAACTGAAATAAAAAATCCAATGGTTACGATTGCTGAAGACACCTAGAAAATACCTCTATTCGCATTGACCCGCTATGCCTATACGCAAATTGAAGGTTCCGGTATTCTGGTCGGGCAAAACATTACTGAAATGAAAAGCATCACAACTAGTGAGGGCAGTTGCTATGTATCGGTTCCGATAACGTTAACCGGAGGTAACGGCATGAATTTTTCATCAATAACTTTCGAAAATGAAACACAGTTGGCAACAGGAATTGCTGCAATAAAAGCGAATCTGGACGATAAAACAGTGTTGATTGGGTTTGCGGCAAAATCACTTCAAAACAAACTGAAAACTGAATTTTCGGGAGAAACTTATCGTTTCGAAACCATGGAAAGTTCAGGGGGAAACACTACTCAATTTTTGTTTTTACTAACCAATCCGAAATGGAAACTCCAAGAGTACAAGGAAACTGCTGTCGGAACAGATGGTATATCCTGTATCGATTTAAAAATTGAAAAGTTATAATTATGAATACTAAGTTTATCTTCTTCTTTCTTATTTACATTCAGTTCTTTCTTGTTTTACCGGATGCAACGGCGCAGGAAGAACAAGCACCTGTAAAACTCAAGATACTCTGTTACAATCTTCGGTTTGGAGAATTGGCTTCGCTGGAAGAACTGGCTGCCTTTATCAGGGAGCAGGATCCAGATATTGTTGCCTTACAGGAAGTGGATTGCCGAACCTACCGTGAGCGCGCACCCAAACAGCACGGTAAAGATTTTGCCACCGAACTTGGTTTTCGCACGGGCATGCTTTCGGCTTATGGCAAAACCATTGACTATGCGGGAGGATACTACGGAATTGGAATTTTATCCAAATACCCGATGGCTTCAATCGAACGTATTTTCCTGCCTAAAACCGAAAATGGTAAAGAGCAACGTGCTGTTCTGGTTGCTGAAGTTGAACTTCAAAAGCAGCAGTACATAACATTTGCCTGTACGCATCTGGATTATACAAATACGCTCGAAAGGCAGGTACAGGTGGATTCACTGAACGAAATTCTGCAAAAGAAGATCAATCCTGTAATTTTATGTGGTGACTTTAATGCACAGCCCGACTCAAAAGAGATCAAAGACGGAATGAGTGCCTGGAAAATAGTCTCGGATTTAGAGCCTACAATTCCTGCCAACGATCCCAGAAATACCATTGACTATATTTTTTGCTATCCGAAAGATAAGTGGATTGAAACCGACGCGAAGACGCATAACGTACAACTTTCTGATCATTTGCCGATAAGCAGTACCGTGGAATTAAAGTTATAAGTGGACTTCAATTCAGGCAAATAAGCCTTAAATGCTTTCAAATGGAGAATTCAATTTTAACCCACATTGCAAGTTCATTCACATAACTTCCTGGTTTTAAGAAGAGTCATTTTTAAAATTATCGGCAGGTATCACTACGGATTTTTTACGATAAAAAGGACGCGGCTTGTAATTT
>JBKDZK010000564.1:0-3613 GCA_047971205.1 Draconibacterium sp. | reverse complement strand
TAGTTATTTTACTGCAATTTATGGGATGGTATTAATCCACTCAGAAACGAAGGATTAAAATTGAATACCTTCCAGTTTCCCGATAAAAACGACTTTGCTTTCTCCCGGTTCAAGCACCAGATCTCCTTCTGTTAGTTCAAAGTTACCGCCAATCCCCTGCAAAATATATTCAAATGGTTCGTTCTCGAAGTAAAGTATTCCTTTGGTTCGGTATATCAACCGCTTGTTTACATCCATCAAATAGGAAAACCAGCGAAGAAATTCGCTCTTGTTGATGGGCTTATCGAATTCCATCAGCCTGGTTTCAATATGACTGTGTCCTGTTCCGAGAGAGATAAAATCAAATACTGTTCGCTTTTTCCGCTGAATGCTGTGCAGATCAATTCCTGCGACATCGCCATAATCCGAAAACATGATCCTGGCAAAAGGATTAAGCGCCGCAATTTCGGTACTTTTTTGCTGCTTTTCTTCATCAGTCAATCCCTCCGATTTGTTGACCAGTACCCAATCGGCCACCGCCAGTTGCTTCACGCTAATCTCCTTTTCGGGTTGATTGTCAAAATGAAGGGCATCGTACAAACAAATGGTTCCGTTGTACGAATAGAGTTCCTTCAGCTTCTCGTCAGCAAAAAAAGGCTGAATAACAGGCGCCGGATCTGCCACCCCTGTGGTTTCGATCAGTAAATGCTCCACATCCGGAAAACGATCGGCCAATTCCTGTAATACCAACTCGTATTCATCGGTAATGGTACAGCAAATGCATCCTTGCTTCAGTTCGAACATTTGACTGGCGTCCACCCCTTTTATGAGTTGGGTATCAATCGCCACTTCGCCAAATTCATTCTCCACCAATGCAAATTTACTGTCAGCATATTGCTTCAGTAACTGATTGATAAAAGTGGTTTTCCCGGCTCCCAAAAAGCCGGTAATAACAGTAACCGGTATTTTAGTCTTTTCCTTCAATTCGAAACTGTATTTAAAAGGTAATCACCCCTTCCCTTCGGGTAGAAGCTGTCCAAAAAGTCAAATTATTTTAAAAGAAACTTACAATTTATGATCGGCTTTCATTTTACCCCTCCAAACCTCCCCTAAAGGGGGAGGCTTAAGGTCCCCTATAGGGGATTTAGGGGTAAAAACCCTAGTGGTTACTTACAAATCGTAAGTTCAGTCTAACACAAAAGAACTTTTGGGACAGCCCCATTGTTCTTTTTTCAATAATACATTTTGCTCGAGGCTCACAGCTTGTAGCTTTACTATCCAAACACGCCAAACAAATTTAAAATCACAATAATCATGGCCAGAATTAATACATAACGTACATATTTAGCTCCTCCTTTAACCGCAAAATTGGCCCCCAGCCAGGCCCCGAGCATATTTCCGGCAGCAAGTATTAGACCCGCAACAATATCAATTTGTTTATGAAAAATGAATATTCCGAGTGAAAAGGCAGTATAGATCAATACAATAAAAACCTTTACCGCATTGGCGTGCACCAGGTTATGTCCGCAGCCCAACACCAGTCCGGCCAGCAGAAAAAAGCCGACACCCATCTGAATAAATCCGCCGTATAAACCTATTCCGAAGAAGATAATGTATTGCATCACCGATGGTTTTGCCTCCACCTTGCCAACCTGTTCTTTCACCCAAACCTCAGGCTTTAGAACCACCACCAGCAGCAAAACCACCATTAACCCGGCGATGACCTTTTTTAGCAGGTCAACATCCATCTCAACGGCAAACAATGCCCCTACAAGCGAACCTGCAACGGCCGGAACAGCTAGTCTATAATCAGTTTTAAGATCAAGGACATGTTTATTTTTAAAGGTGCTTACGCCAATAATATTCTGATGTAAAATGGCAATCCGATTGGTGCCGTTGGCCACATTGGCAGGTAGTCCGATAGCCATTAACAAAGGGAGTGTTAACATGGAACCGCCTCCTGCAGTAGTATTGATAAAGCCGGCAGCAATTCCGGTTCCGATCAGTGCCAAAACAAGATACCACTCCATAATAGTTAGGTGTTTAAAGTTCAGCGTTCAAAGTAAAGAAAATTCAATAAAAAACCCCGGAGACACAATTCCCCGGGGCAGATATACTTTTAACTCTAATCTCTAAACTAATAAGCAAACAGCGGATAGTCTTTCATCAGACTATGTACTTTTTCACCAATTGAATGGATCATTTTTTCGTTTTCGATATTGGCAATCGCGTCGTCAATCAACTGAACAATTACCGGCATCAAATCTTCTTTTACACCACGGGTTGTGATCGCCGGAGTTCCCACACGCAAACCTGAAGTCAGGAAAGGTGAACGGCTGTCAAAAGGAACCATGTTTTTGTTCACGGTAATCTCGGCCTTCACAATGGTGTTTTCAATAATTTTACCAGTGATTTCGGGGTATTTGGTGCGTAAATCAATCAGCATTGAGTGATTATCGGTTCCGCCCGAGATCACTTTGTATCCCAAATCAACAAAAGCCTGGGCCATAACCGCCGCATTCTTTTTCACCTGGGCCTGGTACTCTTTGTATTCGGGCAGAAGTGCTTCGCCAAAAGCAACCGCTTTGGCTGCAATAACATGCTCCAGCGGACCGCCCTGTTGTCCCGGGAAAACTGAAGAATCAAGCAGAGAAGACATCATGCGAACTTCACCTTTTTTCGTGGCAATTCCCCATGGATTTTCAAAGTCTTTACCAATCAAAATAATACCTCCACGCGGGCCACGTAATGTTTTGTGAGTGGTTGAAGTAACCACGTGTGCATATTTCAATGGGTTGTCGAGCAATCCGGCTGCAATCAATCCGGCAGGGTGTGCCATGTCTACCATAAACAATGCGCCAATTTTATCAGCAATTTCACGCATGCGTTTGTAGTCCCACTCGCGGCTGTATGCCGATGCACCACCAATGATCAGTTTGGGCTTGTGCTCGATGGCCAAAGCTTCCATTTCGTCGTAATCCACCAAACCTGTATCTTCTTTTACTTTGTAAGCAATCGGGTTATAAAGAATACCCGACGAGTTTACAGGCGATCCGTGCGAAAGGTGGCCACCGTGAGAAAGATCCAATCCAAGAAAAGTATCACCCGGATTCAGAATCACACTTAAAACGGCTGCATTGGCCTGCGCTCCCGAGTGTGGCTGAACATTGGCCCATTCTGCACCGTAAATTTCCTTTATACGATCGATCGCCAGTTGTTCGGTCTGATCCACAAACTGACAACCTCCGTAGTATCTCTTGCCCGGATATCCTTCAGCATATTTGTTGGTCATTACTGAGCCCATGGCTTCCAGAACCTGCTCGCTCACAAAGTTTTCTGAAGCAATTAACTCGATACCACCCAATTGGCGTTCGTGCTCCTTCTTTATAATGTCAAATACCAAAGTGTCTCTCTTCATTTCCTTGAATCTTAAATTTTTAAAAGCCCAAAGTTAATATAAATAAAAGCAGTCGATAAATGACCGAACACAGAAATAGGATAATTTTTGAACAATTAATCTACAATCACTAAAGTGTTGCCCTGTCATTCTTTTTTGAACTGAACTATATAACCTATATAGTGCCAGCAAGAAAACCCATCATTTTTTGGCTTATAGGTATTTGGTTCTGTTTTT
>JBKDZK010000563.1:0-2629 GCA_047971205.1 Draconibacterium sp. | reverse complement strand
TTAATCCTGACGGAAGCAACCCTTTTACTTCCGGTCAGAGATTCTACTTGTTGCTCAACCTTGCAATCGGGGCAAACGGGGACGACCCTGCGCACACGGAATTCCCTATTCAATTTGAGGTTGACTATGTGAAAGTTTACAAAAAAACGACGAACTAGGTTTTCGAAATTATAACTATTTCAATTTTAATAATTAATCTTTATGGAAAAGAAGAGTATTTTTAACTTCATCGGCTCTCACCGACTTGGGAGGTACACCTGTGGCACAAGTAAATAAACACAAGAAAAACGTATTACTGCCAATTAACCATTTTCGATTATGAGATTTATATTTTACTTTATCCTTACATTTACACTGTTTACAGGAAATATCGGGGCATACTATTCAGACTCCAATAGTAAACGGTATGATTTTTCAGCATCTTCAACAATAAACGAACCGGATGAAAAACCATTCGGATTTCACGTTGAGACCGTCCGGAATTGCCGTGCGGCCAAAATCATTGCCCAAAAGCCTCATTTGGGCTGGATTGTACCTTCTGAGCTGGGATTCCAAACAGCTTACCATATTTTGGTTGCCAGCTCAAAAGACAAGCTTCAAAAAAACACAGGTGATATTTGGGACAGCGGAAAGGTGAAAAGCTCCAATTCAAGCCGTA
This sequence comes from Draconibacterium sp., assembly GCA_047971205.1. GTDB lineage: Bacteria > Bacteroidota > Bacteroidia > Bacteroidales > Prolixibacteraceae > Draconibacterium. The sequence goes on along the minus strand of JBKDZK010000563.1, from coordinate 1,971 downwards.
TTCAAATTCAAAAGGAACTGCAAGCCAATACCAACTACTACTGGAAAGTAAAAATAACTGGCAGCAACAATCAGGCAGGCAGGTATTCTGATGTTCACGAATTTTCAACCGGAGATTTCGATTCTGGCCTGTACACTTCTTCCAACTTTTTTGTGGTAGAAGAAATTCAACCTTCACTAATTCGCAAGAATGATGACGGGAGCTACTTTTTTGATTTTGGAAAAGATGCTTTTTCTACCCTTTCGCTAAAATACAAGCCATTAAAGGAAGAGACACTAATAATCAGGCTGGGAGAAAAACTTAAGGATGGACGAATTGATCAGAATCCGGGTGGAACAATACGTTACCAGCAACTTTCGCTTGATGTTTACCCGGGCAAGGAAAAGTACGAAATCCAATTGGTACCCGATCAACGAAATACTGCTTCACAAGCCGTCTCCCTACCCGATTCATTTCCGGTTCTTTTGCCTTTTCGTTACGCCGAAATTGATGGATTCGGAGCCAATTTCGATCCCACACAAATTATTCAAAAAGCCTATTTCAATTATTTCGATGATAATGCCGGAAGTTTCTCCAGTTCTGACACCATCCTTAACCAGGTGTGGGATTTATGCAAATATTCCATAAAAGCAACCTCATTTACCGGTTATTACATTGATGGCGACCGCGAAAGAATACCGTATGAAGCAGATGCTTACCTGAACCAACTGAGCCATTATGCGGTAGATAACGAATACACAATGGCCCGAAAAACCATTGAGTACTTTATGCAGCATCCGACCTGGCCTACCGAGTGGCAACTTCATGTTGTGCTGTTGTTTTTCCAGGATTACATGTACACCGGCAACACAACATTAATTGAAAAATATTACGAGCAGTTAAAATACAAAACCCTGATGAACCTTGAGGTAGGAGACGGTTTTATTTCAACAGCATCACCTAATCACAATGGTGATTTTATGGCCAAACTTGGTTTTCAGGACACGACGCAACGTTTACGCGAAATTGTTGACTGGCCTCAAAAAGGTGGTTTCGGCGGTGTTATGGGCGAAGATGATGGTTTTGTTTTTAAACCGATAAATACGGTAGTGAACGCCATGTATTACGGAAATATGAAGATTATGGCCGAATTTGCCGGGGTATTAGGCAAAAATAAAGAGAAGCTTGATTTTGAACACAGAGCCGAGAAGGTAAAAGCAGCAATCAATCAAAAACTATACAACAAAACAAAAGGGTGTTATTACGATGGTATGGGAACTGAACATGCTTCGTTACACGCCAATATGTTTGCACTTGTTTTTGGCCTTGTTCCTCAGGAATACCAGGCAAACGTTATCGAGTTTATTAAAACACGCGGTATGGCTTGCAGCGTGTATGGTGCACAGTATTTGATGGAAGCTTTGTATAATGCCGGTGCCGCTGATTATGCATTAGACCTGCTGACTGCCACACACGACAGAAGCTGGTACAATATGATTAAGGTTGGCTCAACGATTACAATGGAAGCCTGGGACATGAAGTATAAACCAAATTCAGACTGGAACCATGCCTGGGGTGCTGTGCCTGCCAATATAATTTCGCGTAATATGTGGGGAGTTGAGCCAACCAAACCGGGATTTGAAGAGGTAACGATAAAACCTCAGCTGGCCAGTTTAAAGCAAAGTTCAATTGTGGTTCCAACAATTCGGGGAGCAATAAAATGCAACTATAAAAAGGAAAACGATAAGCACCGGAAGCTTACGATCGAAATTCCAGGAAATATGCATGCTGCCATTTTTTTGGGAGATAGCAATTTTTCGAAAATCATGCTTAACGGAAAAACGGTACAAGCAGCGGATGGCAGTCTCATTTTGCAACCGGGAGAGAATTTTATTGAAGTTCGGCAGTAAACGTGAAACGGAGAGCTAAAAAACAAACAACAGCAAGAGAAGCCTGCTGCTGTTGTTTGTTTTTATTTTCAAGTTTATATGT
>JBKDZK010000562.1:0-2693 GCA_047971205.1 Draconibacterium sp. | reverse complement strand
TTTTGATTCCGTTGGCCGCTTTTGTCTTTATCTCGCAGGGAACCTCCATCGAAAAAGTAATCGGTATCTTAACCGGTGTCCTGGCTCTTTTCTCGGGCGCTATGCGGATTATGGATAGCAGCTTGTTTCGGAGTGTTTCGTAAGTGTAATGCGTATTTTACTCAAACAAAGTAAATATTTTTGCATTCTTACACCGGGATACATGAGGTATCCCGGTGTTTAATCTTTTAGTAGTGAGCTGCTTCGTTCGTTTGTTACAAGCGTGTTAAGAGAACAAGGATTGAAGATTTATTAACTATTTTCTGTATATAGGAAATTGAGAAATTCGCAAAGTTGTACAACCATAAGGGATTAACTGAATTTCTTCCTCCTCTCCTACGACTCGGTATGGCCATGCCGGCGACGGAGTTTTTCCAGCCATCCCTTTTTCTTCTTTCCAGATGGGCATCCTTCGTGCCTTTGTTTTTAATGTAATCGGTGCATTCTCAAGATTCCATGGATAAGATTTTATATCCTCTGAAATTTCAATTTCAAAATCTGCGTCTTCAACAGTTTTGTCCCAAATCGCATAGTTCCATGGCGATTGGGGCAGAACTTCCCAAAAAGTGTCTTTAAATTCGTCGGTTTTTACTTCACGCCAGTCTTCCTCTATTCGTAAAGCATAAACCAGCGGGCCGCGTTCAATCCCCAGCGATTGTTCGTGCCAGCGACTAAACCGGAAATCCATGGAAAGGTTTAGTTCCACTTTATCTCCCGGTTTCCATTCCCGGTTCAGTACAATAATACCATTTTCCGACGGAGCGTTTTGTACTGCCTCGTTAACCAAAATAGTGGCCGATTTGCACCATTCCGGAATACGCAGGTGGAACGGGAATTTAACGTTGTTTTGGGTCTCAATCGTGAAGTTTATTTTTTCTTTGAACGGATAATCTGTTGATTCAGTAATTGTGACCGTTTCACCATTTGCGACTTTTGCCGTAACCTTTGTTGGTCCGTATACAAGTGCAGCTATTCCGTTGTCCGCAGTTGCGTACCAGGTGTTTTGTACAAATTTGGGCCATCCCTGGTGCATGTTGGTTAAACAGCATGGATATCCAGTAGTTGTACCAAAACAAATCCGGGCTACCTTGTCATTGAAAAAGTTTCGTTCCTTATCGGTGATCTCTATCTGGTTGGGTTGCTGAAAATATTGTTTTCCTGTAAAATCGTCGGTAATTTGCGTAGGAAGAACATTGTATGCAATTTTTTCAAGGTAGTCGGCATAATATATATCACCGGTAACGGGAAGAATGTTTTCAAAACAAAACATCATTTCCACAGCAGAGCATAATTCTGAACCTTGTGTCGGGTCATGGCCATGCAACATTTCGTCGCCACCATACATCCCGTTTACAAAACCATGGACGTCGTTTAGCGAAGATAATCCCTTTTTTACTGATTCCAGGTATTTTTCTTCGGGGTGCTGCTGGTAATACACAATCGGCTCTTTTAATCCCTGGGCTACATTTACACAATGCAAATCGGGTAGGGGGTTTAACTTCCTGATTATGTTTCCTGAATAAACATCGGTCCAGTTAAAAGTTTGTTTGTGAATGATTTCTGCCAAATCAAGTAAAAATTTATCTCCGGTTATGTTGTAGAGCCAGTAAACCACGGCAAGGTTATCTCCTCCGCGACGATTCCCCCAAAAAGTTACATATCCCAGTTCATTTTCGGGGAGCATTTTGAGCTGGTATTTGAAATAGTTGGTCATCAGATTAATCACACGCTTGTCGCCGGTGGCCATGTAGTATTGTTGCAACACTTTTAGCATCACCATTTTGGGCCACCAGTCGTTACGCATTCCCTGTTGTGTTCCCGGAATTTTTTCATAATTTTCAGGCAAGTCTTTGGGTCCGAAATATCCATCTGCACGTTGATTGCTGATGCTCCACTCAATCCATTTCTGTGCTTTTGTTTTAAGTTCATCGTCATTTAGCAAGTAGGCAAGCGGAACCAAACCATCGAGCCAGTAAGGTCCACGTTCCCAACCGTCACCTGTACCGCCGAGCCAGCCGTTGTTGTCTCCACAAACCAGGCTGTAAACACTGTCAAGATTTCCGGTGAGTCCGTCGCGTTGGGTTTTTAGCATTTCCAGCAAAAATCCTTCTGCCTGAATTGCACCGATAGGAAGCGCAGTGTAGGGTTGTGCAATCAGCGGAGCCTGGTTGGTAATGTAATGTGAGTTGCGTTTCTCTTTTGAAAAAGAAGAAAAGCCGGCCAGCAAAAATAGTATTGTGATAATGTTTATTTTTTTCATTTTGAATTTAGTTAGTATAAAGTGAATTTTGATTTTTATAGTTGATCCAGACTTCCATTTTGCCCGGCTCCCTGTTGTCCCATGCAAAATAAGGAATAAACGTTAATTTGTTAGCCTTATTTGTTGTAGTTAATACCTTCATATTGTTCAGTTTGCCCTCTCCCTGAGTTATCGTAAAAATATTATTCCGGCTTATGGTTATCTCATCGATGTTTGTTGTGGCGTTATCGATTTGTTCCACGCAATAAACCAACGGACCTCTTTGAACGGCTCTTTTATTTTTGTTTTCAGCCACACGGTCATCCGCTTTTATCAATTCAACAGGCATGTCCAGTGATAGAGTTATCTTATCTCCCGGAGCCCATTTTCTTTCAATTGACAAATAGCCATCTTC
>JBKDZK010000561.1:0-18375 GCA_047971205.1 Draconibacterium sp. | reverse complement strand
TCACGGTTCCCTGGCCTTTTAGCAGGTTCCAGAAATCCACTTCGCGTCCGTCGATGTGAGTTTTGGTCCAGGGCCCCCAAATACCGTAGTGATGGTAATGGTCGGGTGCCTGAATGCGGGTAAGTTCCTGGCCTTCGGGCGACCACAAAGGATGAATATAACCAGATCGTTTGAAAAGCGGGTTGGCTTCTTTGGGCGGAAGGGTAACGGCATACCTGTATTTAAGAATGGGTTTGTTGTTTATTGTCAGGCTTAAATCCTCGCCGTCTTTCCCAACGGTTACTTTTTCTGAAGCTTTAATCTCCTGTTCTTCCCGTTTGAGAATAAACTCGCGTGTTGTGCCTTTTTTTTGTTCCCCCTTTATCAGGAACCATAAACGGGCCGAATGTCCGCTTTCAATCTGCGAGGGGATAGTTGTTTCACCCTGTTTGTTTTTCTCGTACAAAACAAGCTTGCCTTGATCGGTATTGTAGTTTATTCCGTCCAACGAAACAGAGACAGGGGCATCCAACCGGTCTTCTTCCGATAGCACTTTAAACCTGGCCAGTTCCTGTGCCCGTAAAGACCGGGCAAAAAGAGCGATCGTAATGATTAGTATGGTTCTCATAGTGGTTCAGATTATTATTACTGACTTACCTCACAAATTTAAATCGTATTAAAAGAATCTGACAGTATAAACTTTGCGAGGCTTTGTACTTTTTTGACATTTTCTTATTTTGGTAGACGAAATACCGAAGGGTTACGAAATGAATGAACCCGTATAAAACTTTGTAGTTATGAAGATAATGCACGAACAGGTTGATTTGCCCGGAAGATCGAAAATACGGGTAAAGCTGCAGGAGAAGCCTCATTTTACTTATCCCTGGCATTTTCATTCGGCTTACGAGTTGCTTTATGTTCTGGATGGCAGCGGAACCAGTTTTGTGGCGGATAATATCGAAGAATTTCAGTCGAACGACCTGGTTTTGCTGGGGACCAATCTGCCGCATTTCTGGAAAAGCGACGAATCGTATTACGATCCTGACAATCAAAAAAAGATCACGTACGTGGTTGTTCAGTTCTCCAACGATTTTTTTAAGGAAGCGATTTCTGAATATCCCGAGTTTTTCAGGATAAAGGAATTACTGGAACGTTCGGGAAGAGGAGTGCGGTTTTCGAAGAGTTTTGCAGAGAAAGCCAGGCGTAAGATTTTTAAGGTGGTTAAGGCCAGTGGATTCGAAAGAATGTTACGTGCGCTGGAACTACTAAATTATCTGGCAAAAACAGAAGAATACAAGTTACTGGCCGGCGAACTTTACCGGGTCGAGAACCACGATTTTACGAGCGACAGGCTGGCCAAAGTAATGAATTATTTAAACAGCAATTACCTGGATAAAATTGAATTGGGAAAGGTGGCGGCGGTGGCCAATTTAAACCCTTCCGCATTTTGTCGTTTTTTTAAGGAAAAATCGGGGAAATCGCTGGTGGAATTTATTAACGACATGCGTATTAATTATGCCTGCATGTTAATGATTGAAGGGAAAATGACAGTAACGCAGGTTTGCTACGAAAGCGGGTTCAACAACCAGTCGAATTTTAACCGCATTTTTAAAAAGTATACCGGATTTACACCTACCTTGTACTCTCAGAAGTTTCATAAAAACAGTGATTTAAAACCCAAGGAAGAAGTGCCGGAAGTATAGACGACAGTTCGCTTTCCGGCCAGAACCCTAATAATTTTTGGGATTGAAATGAAAAGTTGGGTTGTTACGCCGGATTAAAAACATGGATTTTGAAGTGCTAACTTTATCAGATGCTCACTATAACAGTTAAACCAACCAATCGAATGAATCGTATTGCATTGCTTTTACTCATGCTTGTGCCTGCCGGGTTGTTGGCACAGCAAGTGGAATTTTTGCCTGACGACTGGCAGAATCCCGCCGTTTTTGAAAAGGGACAAAACCCTCCGCATGCTTTTCATATTCCTTACAGCTCGCGCGAACGGGCCATTCAGGATTTACCCCGAAAATGCGAGAATTATCAACTGCTCAACGGAACATGGAAATTTCTTTGGGTGGAAACATCTGATCAGGTTCCTGCTGATTTTTGGGAGCCCGATTTCGAGGTTAACGGATGGAACGAGATTACGGTTCCGTCGAATTGGCAAATGGAAGGGTACGGGCATCCGAAATTTCGAAATGTTGCTTTGTCTTTTGAAAGCGATCCTCCGAAAATTCCGGAATATTACAATCCGGTAGGTTGCTACAAACGAAAGTTTGAGCTACCTGAAAGATGGAAGGAAAAGGAAGTGATGCTTCGTTTTGAAGGCGTGAAATCGGCTTCCTATGTTTGGGTGAATGGAGAAAAAGTGGGCTATAATCAGGGCGGTTTTGAGCCGGCCGAATACAACATTACCCGGTTTTTGAAGAAGGGGGAGAATGATCTTTCGGTGGAAGTGCTTCGTTTTAGCGATGGCTCTTATCTCGAAAACCAGGATATGTGGCGCTTGTCGGGGATTTTCCGGGATGTGAAATTATATGCACAGCCAAAGACCTACATTCACGATCATTACATTACCACCGATCTTGATGAAGAATACAAAGATGCTACTTTGAAAGTGGAAGTTGATCTGACAAACAAACTGCCGGAAAAAAGAGAAGTAAGTGTTGAAATGGATGTACTGGATGATAAGGGAAGATCGATTCTTGCGGAAGGCATTCAAAAAACAACACTGGCAGTTGATTCTGCTTCCACAAAAAAAGTAATGCTGTCAACTTTGGTGATCGATCCGCCCAAGTGGTCGGCAGAGTTTCCCCATCTTTTTCAGTTGTTGGTGATTCTGAAAGACAAAGACGGAAATACCTTGGAAGCGCTTTCGCAAAAAATTGGTTTTCGCGAAGTGGAATACAAGGATCACATTCTGACGGTTAACGGGGCTCCTGTAAAACTAAATGGGGTGAACAGCCACATGCACGACCCAAAACACGGGCAGGCCGTTCCGCTGGAAACATTGCGGACCGATCTGATTCTGATGAAACAGCACAACATCAACTGTGTGCGAACCAGTCATTATCCGCCAACCCCGGAATACATTGCCTTGGCCGACGAACTGGGAATGTACATTTTTGATGAAGTGGGCGACGAGGCGCACAACAATATTCATTTGTCTGAAAATCAGGCATGGACCGAAATGTACCGCGACCGTTCGCGCAAGCTGGTGTACCTCGACCGCAATCATCCGTCGGTGATTGTCTGGAGCGCCGGAAATGAGTCGGGTAAAGGAGAAAACATTCATGAAGTGATTAAAACGGGCAAAGCGATCGACCCGAGCCGGCCGGCGTGGATGTACGGCGGAAATTGGTTTTACATTCCTTTTGAGGACATTGTGGGGCCGCGTTACTGGAGCCCCATCGATTATAAAAACCTGGCGGAAGGAAAAGTACTACCCGAGAATGATCAGCGGGCTTCGTTTATGGATGAATACCTGGCTGCCACGGGGAATGGTTTGGGCGGAATGGATGAATACTGGGAATACATCTGGAAATATCCACGACTGATAGGCGGTGCCATTTGGGACTGGATCAGCCCGGGAATTGAAACACCGCGCCGGATTCTGAGCGATCTTTCAGAAGCTAAAAATGACGGGCAAATTATGGGTCGGCCTGTGTTTGCCGAGGGGAAAAATGGCTGGGGACTCGAATTCTCGGGGCACGACGACTGGGTGGAGTTTTACCGCGATCCAAGCCTCGATATCACCGGAAACCAGCTTTCCATTTCGTTTTGGGTGAAGCCTTTCGAAATACCACAGCCCAATACGTTTATTGCCAAAGGCGAGCACGGATACGGAATCAGAATGGAAGATTCGCGAACGCTGGAGTTTTACCTGCAAGGTGGCAAACGTATTTCTACCAAAGCAAAAGTAAACAGTGATTTTTACGGAAACTGGCACCACATTGCGGGGACTTACGACGGACGGAGCCTGCAACTCTATATTGATAAAAAACAGGTGGCATCCGGTTCCTTTAACGGAAATATAAGTTCAACACCTTTCCCGCTTTGTATTGGGCGCGAAGCCGAAACGCAGGATCAGGGCGAATATTCCGGGCGGCTTTCAAAAATGGTGATCGACGATGTAAAAATATTTCCGGAAGCTGTCCGGGTTGGAAATATTGAGCAACAAACCGATGGCGCTGTGTTGCATCTCGATTTCGAAAAGGACACCACGGCGGGTTCGTTTTATGCCGTTGGTTTGGGAGGCAGAACCTATGGAATTGTTTGGCCCGACCGGACTCCGCAGCCCGAGATCAATCAGATAAAAAAAGCGGGTCAACCGGTGAAAATAGAGGCTGTTGATATCGCGAACGGGAGAATAGAGGTGATCAACCGTCATCAGTTTAAGAACCTGAAAGATCTGGAAGGACGGTGGGAACTAAGAGTGGATGGAAAAACTTCGCAACGCGGAATTTTTGAATGTGAAGCTGCTCCCGGAGATACCGCTGAAGTTACGATCGATTATCGCCGTTCGCGCATTGATTCGCGCGAAGAGTGCTTGATGCTTGTTTCGTTTGTGTTGAAAGAAGATCAAAGCTGGGCTCCGAAAGGGCACGAAATCGCCTGGGAGCAATTCAAGGTGCCAACCGACCTGTTTTTTGTGGAAGAAAAACCCAACGATCGGAAAGTTTCTTTTTCGGAGGATAAAGACAAGGTTGTGATTTCAGGAACTGATTTCAGCTATGTGATCGATAAAAGCACCGCAGAACTTTCTTCCCTGCAATTTAAGGGAACGGAATACCTTGAAGGCGGGCCTGTGTTTAATGTTTGGAGAGCGCCCACTGCCAACGATATGGATTCGTGGGGAAGTTACATGTTTAGCAGCGATAACCGCACGCCTGGTTATGGCCGCAGCATCGACAATCAATTGCGAACACTGGGTATGCGCGACCTGGTGACGCAGGTGGATGAAGTGAAAGTAACTCAGTTGAATGAGAAGGAAGTAAAAGTAAGGCTGAAAGTGTTTTCGAACTCTTCGCTTCCGGCCAATCGCCGATTAAACCGGGGTGGCTTTTTTTCTGCTTTTGAACGAAACGAAACCTGGACTTTCTCTGCCAGCGGGAAAATCGATCTGGATCAGGAAATCATTCCGCACGGGCCAATGCCGGATATGCTGCCCAAAATTGGTTTGCAATTCGAATTACCAAAAGCATTTAGTACGGTTGAATATTATGGCCGCGGGCCTTTTGAGAATTACCCCGACCGCAAAACCGGGGCAAAGGTGAGCTGGTATCATTCCACGGCTGATTCGATGTACGTGCCTTACATTATTCCGCAGGAATACGGCAACCGAAGCGATGTTCGCTGGCTAAAAGTAGAAAACGCAGATGGCAAAGGTTTGCTGATAAAAGGAGGCGATTGGCTAAATTTCAGCCTGCACAAGTATTCAACCGATAACCTTTCGCGGGCCAAGTACACTTATCAGTTACAGGAAGCTCCAAATACAATTCTGAATGTGGATTTTGAAGTGTCGGGTGTGGGTGGAACTGCGATTCGTCAATTGCAAAAGTACCGGCTGAGGCCGGGTATCCGGAATTATAAGCTGTCGATTACTCCGTTCTAGTAAGGTTAAAGTTTTCCGATTTCGCGTGTGCCGCTTCCTTTTTCCAGGCCTACGTTCAGGTCTCCCAATTCGGCACGGGCTGCTTCAACAATTTCCATCAATTCGGCCACCTTTTCGGGGTGCGACTCAATTACATTGTACTGTTCCCCGGGGTCGCGCATCATGTTGTAAAGCTCGGGTTGTTCCACCGTCATTTTTATACGTGCTCCACTGTGCCCGTCTTGTCCGGGTGTTGTGTGGTACGATCGCCAGGTGTGTGGCAAAACCAGCTTCCAGTTGCCTTTTCGCACGGCATTCAGATTATTGGTGTCGTAGTAAAAAAGAATGGTTTCGCGCGGATCTGCTTCTGTATTTCCTTTCCAGAGCTCAACGACGCTGATTCCGTCAATCTTTTGCCCGGGTAAACGGGCGCCGGCAATTTCTGCAAAACTGGGAAGAAGGTCAATGGCACAGGTGAGTTTGTTGCAAACGGTGCCTGCCGGTGTTTTTCCGGGCCACTTGATAATAAAGGGAACGCGTTGTCCGCCTTCCCAGCTGGTGGTTTTGCCTTCGCGCAAACCGCCTGCCGATCCGGCATGATTTCCGTAGTTCAGCCACGGGCCGTTGTCGGTGGTAAAAATGAAAACCGTGTTATCGTCGATTCCGTTGTTCTCCAGCGCTTTTTCTATTTCGCCCACACTCCAGTCAATTTCCATCATTACATCGCCGTATTTGCCCTGCTCACTTTTTCCTCTGAATTTCTCGGAAACACCCAGCGGAACGTGTCCCATCGAGTGCGGGAGGTACAGGAAAAACGGCCCGTCGGCATGGCGGTTGATAAAATCCACGGCCTTTTCAGTATAAAGCGTGGTCAGTTTGTCCTGATCCTGAAGGCTTGTTATCCGCTCGCTGACTTCGTTGCCTGTTATAACAGGAAGTTCGGGGAATGTTCTTTTGCGGTGACCTTCGGGCTGCGGATTGCCAAGGCCATCCAATGGCCACATATCGTTCGAGTAAGGAAGACCTACAAATTCATCAAAACCATGTTGCAGGGGAAGAAATTTGGGAAGGTCGCCGAGGTGCCACTTGCCAAAAACGCCGGTTGCATATCCTTTGGTTTTCAGCAGTTCGGCTATCGTTGTTTCATCAGGGTTAATGCCAATCTCGCTGTTGGGCCGTAATGCTCCCGAAAAACCGATCCGGTTGGGGTAACAGCCGGTTAATATGCCGGCACGCGAGGCGCTGCATACCGGTTGGGCGGCGTAAAAATTGGTAAAACGCATGCCGCTGGCAGCCATTTTATCCAGATTAGGCGTTGTATAACCCGTGGCGCCATAACATCCCACGTCGCCGTATCCCATGTCGTCGATAAAAACCACTACGAAATTGGGCAATTTTTCATTCTCTTTTTTTGATGATTGGGTTGAACAAGCTGTAAAAAGGAGGGACAAAAGGGCAATCAGGCTGATGATTTTCATATGGATCGGATTTAGTTGATAAGCGAAAGTAGTGAATTATTCAATGAAAGTTAAACCTTGCCGGCATAATGCTGGTGAAGAAATACCTTCTACCGTAACCTTGCTCCAAATGTGTTTGCTGGTGCCGAATTCCTGGCGGCTGTCAAAAGGGAATTCGGCATAAACGCCGTTCATCGGGCCTTTTACCAGGATGGCTTTATAGCTGAACTTTTTAGGCATTTCCAAGGAATTTCAGGTTGCGCTTCAGTCCGTTAAAACCGGCTCTTTTTACTGCAGAGTTTTTAAACAATTCATTAAAAAGCGGTCGCTCCATATTGGTCCATTCCTCTTTATTTAGCTGAAGTAATTTGGGGTGAGGAGCAAAAGATGCTTCGTTGTGCGGTTCCGATTTCAGGTTCCAGGGGCAAACATCCTGGCAAATGTCGCAGCCAAAAACACGGTTGTCAAACTGTCCTTTCAGCGATTCGTCCAGTTCGCCCTTTACTTCAATGGTTTGGTACGAAATACAAAGGCGGGCATCCACCACCCGGTTGGCAACAATGGCTTTGGTGGGGCAGGCATCAATGCATTTGGTGCAACGTCCGCAATGGTCACTTACCGGTTTTGGGTTGTCGTACGGAAGTTCAACATCCACGATCAGTTCCCCGATAAAAAAGAAGCTTCCGTGATGAAGGGAAATCAGGTTGCTGTTTTTGCCGATCCAACCCAAGCCGGCTTTCCGGGCCCAAGCACGCTCCAGCACCGGCGCCGAATCCACAAAAGGACGACCTGAGCAGGAAGTAATTTCAGTATGAATGAATTCCAATAGCTGACGAAGTTTGTCTTTCAGCACAAAATGATAGTCGGTGCCGTAGGCATATTTCGAAAGTACCGGAGCTTCCTTATCGCCTTGTGTTTCTTTGGGAAAGTAATTCTGGAGGACAACGATGATGCTTTTTGCGTTCTCTACCAAAAGTTGCGGATTAAGCCGCTTCTCCTTATTTCGCGCCATGTATCCCATTTCGCCGTGCATTTCATTCAAAAGCCATGATTCAAAGTGTTCCTTTTCTTCCGCGAGAAAAGAGGCCGGAACAATGGCGCAATCAGAAAGTCCGAGCGATTTTGCTTTTTCTTTGATTAAATCAGATATTTGTGTGGATTTCATTAAAAATCAAAATTAAGAAACTTTCATTAATAGCTTTATGCGTGTTGCTGTTGTTGACTTGGGAACTAATACCTGCAATATACTTGTGGCGGAGAGCCGGAAGGGGAGTTTCAGGATTTTGCACCAAAGCAAACAACTGGTTAAACTGGGCGACGATAAAATTCGCGACAATGAAATCAGTCCGGCAGCAACGGAGAGAACGATTGACTCGTTTCGGAAACACAAGAAGATTATACAGGAACTGGGAGGCGTTGATTACGTTTATGCGATCGCTACGTCGGCTGTGCGTACCGCCGCCAACAAAGCTGAATTTTTGGAGAAACTGGGAGAGGAGAGTGGCTGGCTGGTGAAAATTGTTACCGGAAAAAAGGAGGCAGAGTTGATTTTTAAGGGTGTTTTGCTGGCTTTTGAAAATCTTGATAACCCGTCGGTGATTCTGGATATAGGCGGAGGAAGTAACGAACTTATTCTGGCGCTCGATACCGATATTATCTGGAAAGAAAGCCAGCCAACCGGAATGGCACGAATCATCAACCGTTTCGATCTTTCCGACCCGGTACAGGAGGAGGAAATCAAACTGCTTCAGGAGTATTTTGCAGCGCAGCATGTGCAGGCGATTCAAAATTGTTGCGAGCATTCCGTAAAAATGCTGGTGGGTTGCTCGGGGGCTTTTGATACGGTAGTTGATATGATTGATGAGGTGGATCCGGGAACCAAACAACGTATAAAACAGGAAGTAATGCTGGAAGATTTTTATGCAGTCTATCACCGATTGATTGCTTCAACTCGTGCCGAGCGCTTGCAGTTTAAAGGGATGGATTATGTGCGGGTAGACCTGATCGTTCCGGCTGTGATCCTGATCGAAACCCTTGTTCGTGAAATCGGCATTCAGGAAATTGTACAAACCGATTTTGCCCTGCGCGAAGGTGTGGTGTTTGAGCTGCTAGAGAGGCAAAAGAACGATTAATTTTTCTTTTTAAAAATATGTATTCACAGCAAATTCAAATTGATTGATAAAAATATCCTTGAAATTTGATATGTTATTTTGCTCATAAAATAGCAGCATCGCTTTTTTATAATCAATCGAATCAACTGTTCGAAATGAAAGGGGGCAATACTTTTCGTTCATCAGTATTGCATTGCTAACAATTCTTGCTGTTCTCTTATTTCCATCCATAAATGGCTGAATGTATGATATAAGAACTAACGCCAATAATGCTTTTTCAAATACGCTTGACTTTCCATTGATTAAGTTACACGAATCTTGTAATGCCTCGGAAATTTGAAATTGGTTGTCAAGTGGTCTGTAATTTGTCCCGGAAATACCAATACGTCTATGTCTTAAGTTTCTTTCAACATCAAGTTCTTTAACTAAGATGCTATGGATATCTTCTATTTTTGAAACGCTTAAAGGATAAAGGAAATCAGGCGTTTCTATAATAAAATCAAGTGCATCTTTATGATTCAAAAGCATTACTGCTTCTTCTTTTGTTTTTCCTGCAGCAGTTTCTTTTTCTTTTAAAAGTTTTTCTGTCTCTAACAGAGAATAGGTGTTTCCTTCAATTTGTGATGATTTCCAGCTCAAATCGATGGCTAACCTTTCAAATTCCTTTTTATATTCTTTCTCTGTTAGTTGTGAAATATTGTTTTTAAAAATTTCTTGAAGCTCGTTTAGTTTTGATAATTCACTATCAGTAAATACACTGTGTTTTGAAAGTACATCATTAATTATCTGAAAATTGAATCCTTCTTTTATTTGTCGTTCATCAATCTCTTTTTCATAATACTTTTCAATATCAATGGGTTGGATGACTTGATATGCCGGAGAAATAAAATATTTAGTTCCTTTTCCTTGCCCTTTCGTTGAAATATAGTTTGAAGCAATTAATTTTGTCAGTATTCTTTTTAGAGTTGCATAGCTTACAGGTAAATTTATTTCATCAAAGATTTCCTTTGATGAGCATTCTCCTGCTATTTGGATGAATTCGATTATTTGTTTTTCTCTTGAATCAATCATTTTTTTTGGGTTTTAGCTCATAAATATAGGAAATAAAGCTCAATTCAAACATTGTTTTGAGCTGTATTTCGAATTCAAATGAGCCATAACGGTTTTATAATGACCAGAGCATGGGTTTACTACTTCATTCCGGGTTTTAACTGCTGTAGCCCCATTTTCATTTCATTCACACTTTTCAGCAGTTGTTGCAGATCGCTTTCGGGTTCCGGAATTTCGGTATTGAGGTAGCACACAAACTTCCAGATTTCTTTTACTTCGGTTACCGGTAATTCGTACGGTTCAAACTGCTTATTCAGCGAAATTATTTCAAATGATCTTTTTTCCGTAATATCATTTTCAACCATTTTAAAAACAATTCCTTCGTCGCGGGTAACCACAATACAGGCTTGTCCCGATCGCACATCCATAAAATCCTGGACAAACTCACCAATCACTACCGATCCGCTGGGAATGGGCAGCATGGAATCGCCGATAATGGTAAAAGCCCGGTATTTTTTTTCTTTCGACAAAAACGGCAACTGAAAAACCGGTAGTTTCCCAATGTATTCCGGATCGGCGAAACTGGTTACATAGCCAGCCTGTGCTTTTTCGTTTACAAACTCGATGTTGTCGTTGTTCGACGAATCAACCGTGGTGGCAATGACGCGGAGGTTGGTTCCGCGAATAAATACATCAAAACCATTTTGGAGGTCGGTGAACTGCAATTCTGAAAGCCGGTTCAGGTCAACGTTGATCAGTGTATCGATGGCGATGCCATAAAATTTCGAAAACGCCTGCAGCTGCGGAACCGTTGGCTGGCTGATAGAATTCTCGAGTGCATTAATTGTGGTGCGTTTTAAATTAAGCGCTAAAGCCACATCATTTTGTGTGCGATTTTTCCGGTTTCGTAAAAGCTTGATATTGTTGCTGAAATGGTTCATTCGACAAATTTTTTTCTTCAAAAGTAAAAAATATTCTTGTGGATATAAAGTAATTGATTAATTTGTTATCGCCTCATTTGATAATAATATTATCAGAGCTATGAAAACAATTTCCATTATTTCCAGTGGGTTCAAACCCGATAATTAGGTTCCAAATCCCCGGTGTTGACCGGGGATTTTTGCCTTTAGTTAATGGAGTTTGGGCACCTGCTATTTGCGAATTGCGATTTTAAAGGAAGAAACAATGGACGAGAAAATTCAGAAGAAACTGGCCATATTATCCGACGCTGCCAAATACGATGTTTCGTGTGCATCGAGCGGGAGTACGCGAAAAAATACGGGCAATGGGATCGGGAATGGCGTTGCCGCCGGTATTTGCCACAGTTTTACGGATGACGGGCGCTGCATCAGCCTGTTTAAAATTCTGATGACCAATCATTGCATGTACGACTGTGCCTATTGCGTAAACCGCCGCACCAACGACCGTCCGCGGGCTACTTTGTTGCCACAGGAGATTGTCGACCTGACCATCGGGTTTTACCGCCGTAATTATATCGAAGGCTTGTTTCTGAGTTCGGGTGTGATAAAAAATCCGGATTTTACAATGGAGCGAATGGTGTTGACGGCCAAAAAACTGCGTACTGAAGAGAATTTCTACGGGTACATTCACCTGAAAGCCATTCCGGGCGCGAGTCCTGAACTGATCGGGGAAGCAGGCATTTGGGCAGATCGGCTGAGTGTAAACATGGAAATTCCCACAGAATCCAACCTCAAAAAGCTGGCACCCGAAAAGAATTACCCGGATATTATTTCGCCAATGACACAGATCCGGAATTCGATCCTGATCAGCAAAGAAGAACGAAGAAAGTACCGAAGTGCCAAGCAGTTTGCGCCGGCGGGACAGAGTACACAGCTGATAGTGGGGGCGACTCCCGAAACCGACCGGGAAATTATCCTGCTTTCGTCGGGCTTGTATAAAAATCAAAACCTGAAGCGGGTGTACTTTTCGGGTTATCTGCCGGTGAATGATTACGACAAACGGCTTCCGGCAATTAGCCGGCCTCCCCTGGTGCGTGAAAACCGTCTGTATCAAAGCGATTGGCTGATGCGCTTTTATCATTTTAAAGCTGAAGAGATTTTGACGGAAGACCATCCTTCCCTTGATTTGGATGTGGATCCGAAACTGGGATATGCTTTGCGAAACATGCACCTGTTTCCGGTGGATATCAACAAAGCCGATTACGAAATGATTTTGCGGGTGCCCGGAATTGGAGTGCTGTCGGCTCAAAAGATCATCATGGCACGTCGTCATCGCCGGCTTACCACCTTGACGCTGAAAGAGCTGGGAGTAGTGCTGAAACGGGCCAGGTATTTTATTACCTGCAACGAGTTGGCCGCGAAGTTTTCTGATTGGGACCCGGTTCGTTTGAAACGACAACTGGTGATCAACTCTCATTCAAAATACAAAAAATCGCTGGACTCACAGTTGAAGTTGTTTGCCGATTTCAAACCTGTGTTGCCAACGTTGCATTAGTTCATAGTTCAGAATTCAGAGTTCAGGGAGGATCGAGTATCAGTTATCTAGTATTGAGTATCCAATTATGAAAATTTACACTTACGATAATAGTTTTGAGGGATTGCTGACAGCCGTATTCGAGTGTTATAGCCGGAAGGATTTTCCGGTTGATATTTGTGCGCGAAATGTCCAATCCCGGCACCTTTTTTTGGAGAATGTGGATATTCAGACAGACCCGCAAAAAGCAGAACGCGTTTGGAAGGGAGTACAGGCGAAGATGTCGGGCGCCAACAAGCAGCTTTTGTTTTATGCTTTTTTGTCGGAAGAACAGGGAATTGAGATGAAGATTTATCGTTTTCTGAGGCGCCTGTTTAGCGGCTACATGAACCTTGAGACCGATTACGGCGATTCGGATGTGATGGTGCTTACCCAGTCGTCACAAAAGGTAAAGAAAGAAGCCATGCGAATCATGCAGTTTGTGCGGTTTCAGCGAACAAAAGACGGAATGTATTTTTGTGGCATTGAACCAAAGTTTGATGTACTTCCGTTGGTTGTTACGCATTACCAGAAGCGCTTTGCCGATCAACGCTGGCTGATTTACGATCTGCAACGAAACTACGGTGTTTATTACGATAAAAACAAAGTGGAAGAAGTGGAGATGTCGAAGAAACAGTTTAATGCTTTTAACGGCCAGGTGAAACAGGCACTGCTGGATGAAGGGGAAGATTTCTACCAGAAATTGTGGTGTTCGTATTTTAAGCACATTAACATTGAAGAACGAAAAAACCTTCGCTTGCAGTTACAACACATGCCCCGAAGGTTTTGGAAATACCTGCCTGAAAAACAATCAATAAGTAACTAAAAAACCGCTCCTTTTTTTGAGAAGCGGTTTCACAGGATTTATAATAAAAACTAAAAATACTATTTGTCTTCAGTTTGAGTTTTAGGCAATAGCAGGTTCAGAATAATTCCTACTGTGGCAGCCAAGCCAATTCCGGCGAGCGAGAAGTGACCATAGGAAATTATGGCACCGCCGATTCCGACAGTAAGGACTACCGATACAATTACCTGGTTACGGGTTTCTCCCATGTTGGTTTTTGAATCAACCAGTGTTTTGATCCCGATGGAAGCGATCATTCCGAATAAAAGCAACATAATTCCGCCAAGGATGGCTTGTGGAATGGTTTCAAGAAACCCACTCACTTTTCCTACCAACGAAAAAACGATGGCGGTAATGGCTGCAATTCTCAAAATAAACGGATTGGTAACTTTGGTCAGCGTAATAGCACCGGTTACTTCCGAATAGGTTGTGTTGGGAACACCACCAAAACATCCGGCAATACCTGTTGCAATACCGTCGCCCAGCAAGGTGCGGTGCAAACCGGGTTTTTCAATGAAATTCTTGTCGCAAACACCACCAATGGCGTACATATCGCCCACGTGTTCGATAATAGGAGCAATGGCAACCGGAATCATATAAAGAATAGCGTGCCAGCTAAGTTTTGGTGCGGTAAATTCGGGCAAGGAAAACCAGGCTGCATCTGCAATCGCGGAGTAATCAACCTTTCCCCATATCATGGCAACGATGTAGCCCACTGTGATACCGATGAAGATAGGAATCAACTTGATCATTTTTTTTCCAAAAATTACCACCGTAATAGCGGTTGCCAAAGAAATGATGGCCAAAGCCCAGTCGGTTTTTGCCATATCAACGGCTGCGGATGCCAGCGACAACCCGATGATCATAATTACCGGACCCACTACAACTGCGGGAAACAGACGCTCTACAAATTGGAGTCCGCGCAGTTTTACCAAACTGGAAACAATGGCATAAACAATCCCAACGGCAATGATGCCGGATAAGGTTCCGGGCCAGCCGTAAAGTTTGGTGGCTTCGATAATGGGGGCAATAAAGGCAAAACTACTTCCTAAAAATACAGGAACCTGGCCTTTGGTAATAAAATGAAAAATCATGGTACCAATGCCGGCGGTAAAGAGGGCTACAGCCGGGTCGATACCTACCAGGAGAGGTACCATAACAGTGGCCCCAAAGGCAACAAACAGGAACTGAACTCCCAGTATTGTGTTCTTTGGGGTCAGTTGCTCGCGAAAGGTTTTTTGACTCATACTTCTTCTTTTTTTGCGTGGTTTTTTTATAAAAAAGACCCGCTTCCAATAGAAACGAGTCTTTGCCTATTAATTAATTCAAAATTTCTGCCGGGATCTCCTTTATGGGCTTTATTCGTACCGATTTAATAAACAGGTCGCCGCCTTCAGATTGCAGCTGAATTTTGCCCGATGACAAAGGTTTTATTTGGCCGTTTTCGTAAACACCGGTGTTGGTATTTACCATTACTGTTTTTCCGTTAACAACGTGTACGCAGGTTCTG
Organism: Draconibacterium sp.; assembly: GCA_047971205.1. Lineage (GTDB taxonomy): Bacteria > Bacteroidota > Bacteroidia > Bacteroidales > Prolixibacteraceae > Draconibacterium. The sequence goes on along the minus strand of JBKDZK010000561.1, from coordinate 3,338 downwards.
CCTACGGTATAAAGTTCTACTGTATTCCATTCTCCGAGTGGATTTTCTGCGTCAAGAGCTTTTTTAATGCCAGGCCCTTCGAAATCTTTTCCAAATTGTGTCGATTTGCCACCTTTGCTATAAACAAACGCATCGTCCAACTTTGCCACTTCTGTTTCGCAAACGGTATTGTTCATCAGGTAAGTGTCGCCCAGTTTTTCATGCATTAACTGGCACTCAATGTTGGTCATCCAGGTGCCCAGAGCCTCGCCAAACTCACCAAAACTATGGTAAAGCAAGCCGCTGTTGCGCTTTGTGTAAACCTGTTCGCCCCATTTAAAAACCAGCTCCAAATGATAGTTGGCAAAAGTGTCGACAGTTGCCAGCGAACCATTTACATCTCCTGAGATGTGGATCAGCTTTTCGCCGTTTTCTTCCACCACCTTAAACACTTTGTCAGTTGTTGCCTGGGCATGAAGTTGTTCGAAACTGTCCAATGCGGTTCCGATGTAGGTATCCCATCCTTCCAGGTTTTCGCCGTTGTAGAGAGGTTGCCACGGTTTTTCGCAACTTGTGAGCAGAACAATAAAACTACCAAGTAGAAACAGACGAGAAAAAAGACTCATGATTTTTCGGTTTAGATTAAAAATTTTGCAAAAAAAAACTGCCCATAAATATAGGACAGTTTCTTAAATATTGTATTCTTTTTTTGTTAAACCGCTTCTGCAGCAATTAATTCTTTTGCCCTGTCGAGCATCGATGTGTCATCCAACAATACGATCCCACCGTTTGGTCCCGGTTCCATATGGATTCCTACTGCTTTCCCGTTTGTGTAGTTGGCTCCTCCGAAATAATTCCTGACGGTTTCTTCACTCACGTTGAACTCTTTTGCCATCTGCCTGATTGCACCGTCAGGTAGGCTGTCTTTGACTTTTCGCAGTTCGTTAAATGTTATTTTCTTTTCCATATCGTTGAGATATTATTGATTAATTATTGTGATTATTTAAAAGAACGTTTCACTTACCCGTAAAATTAAAATTAATAATTTAATAATGAAAGATTAAAGCCACAGCTGAGGGGAAACGGCTGGTAAAGTATTGAAATTATGTGAAGAGTAGAGTCATCGGCAAAGTGTAACTGACAGATCATTAGAAGGGTGTGTTTCTGGTCGTATGTTGTAAAGCAGGGTTTCTTAATAGTATTCTTAACAATTTTTAAGTTTCCGGGGTTAAGGCAGGATGCTGTTGTAGATTGCCTGGTGCATTTCTGTCCGGATATTGAGTTGATAGAGCCGGTTGTTTTCGCGGCTTGGATGAACCCGGTTCGACATAAATACAAACAAGACTCCGGTTTGAGGATCGGCCCATGCAAAGGTGCCTGTAAATCCTCCGTGACCAAAACTGCTTTTGCCGGCCGAAACTGCGGGGTAGGCATCCAACAGGTCTTTTTTATGATTGTCGATTAAGGGTTTATCAAATCCCAACCCTCTTCTGTTTCGGTTTTCGGGAAACTGTATGCGGGTAAAATCATCAACTGTTTCTTCCGAAATGTAACGCCGGCCGCCAAAATAACCTTTCTGAAGGTACATCTGGAAAAGTTTAGCCAGATCGTTTGTAGTGCCAAACAAGCCGGCATTCCCCGAAATACCGTTCATCATGGCCGCTCCTTCGTCGTGTACAAAACCACAAACCATTTCTTTCCGGAAAAGATCGTCGTTTTCGGTCGGGACGATCTGCCGCATGGGGAAATGCTGGTAAGCGTTATAGGTAATGGTGTAGGCCCCGAGTGGTTTGTAAAAGGTGTCTTTTGTGTATGTTTCGTAGGGCTGCCCGGTAAGGTGCTCAATAATGGAAGGAAACAGAAAAAAGCTAAGTCCGGAATAGGTGTAACGTTTTCTCGGAAGTAATTTGGAGTTCCGGATGGTGTCCATCATTTCGGTCAGATAGTTCGGATTCATGTACAGTTTGTCTGATACCCGGATGTTGAACTCATCGGAAGGTTCGTGACGAAACACTTGTGTATCCAGGTTACCTTCCTTGTCGACAGTGTTCATCCAATACGAAATATAGGGGCGCAATTGCGCCTGATGCGCCAAAACATCCCTGATTACCAGGTTTTCTTTGTTGGAGCCAATAAAATCAGGCCAGTATTTGCTCAGTTTATCGTCTACATTGAATTTTTTTTCGTCCACCAGTTTCATTAGGGCAGGAAGCGGCCCGGTAACTTTGGTGAGCGAAGCCCAGTCGTAAATACTGTTTTTTTCAACCGGCTGCACTTCATTGTAGGTAAAGTAGCCAAAGCACTTGTGGTAAACAACATTTCCGTCTTTTGCCACGAGTACCTGGCATCCCGGGTAAGCTTTCTCATCAATCCCCATTTGGGCAATGGTATCGATTAAGGCCAGCTTTTCGGAGCTCATTCCCGCTTCTTCCGGAATGGTGTACGAGAAAGTTCTGTTGCCTTTTACGGTCATTCCGTCATTAACCCGAAAACGTGTGTCAACTGTTACCGGTAGTTTCCCGTTGGCATCAAAAGCGCCAAAAACGAGCTGTGCTGCCAGTTCGCGAGTCAGATCGGTTCCCTGGTAGGCAAGTATCAAACCTTTCGCTTGCTGGATGTTGGAGAAATGTTTAAGCGCATAGGCGTTCCCAAAAAACACAAATACCGATCTTTTCTCGGCAGTTAAATCTTCCACCGCTTTTTGCTGAATGCTGCTCACACCGTAATTTCCTGCCGGATAACGATGGATTCCTTCAATGGCAGCTATTACCAGGCTGTGGTTCGAGAGCTTGCTTCGAAGTTGTGCCCATTCTTTTTCCGTAGCATTTTTCGAAAGCACAAAATGATCGATTTGCGTGTAATTGTCGAGCATTGTTTGAAAGGTCGTTTTGGAACTGCTTCCCAGGCTAACTGAAGCAATTTTTTCTTTTTCCAGGTTTTGAACGGGTAGCATGCGTTGGTTCGCTAAAACTGTCAGCGAGGCTTTGATCAACTTTCTTTGGGTAACTTCAAAAAATGGAGAGTTTAGCTTTTCCGTGAGCTTATTAAGCTCGGCCGCCTGGTATTCCTGTAATCCGGTCCATCTTTTTAGCGCCAGTATTTTTCGGCATTTTTCTTCGATCGCTGCTTCAGTTATTTCTCCTTTTGCAATGGCATCCTTAACCGCTGAGATTGCGTTTTCAATGTCGGGAACAAATTCCACCATGTCATTTCCGGCGATCAACGCTTCCACTTCTGCCCGGCCGGGGTCCGATCGAACTCCTTTCATGCCGATGGCGTCGGTAACAATAAAACCGCGGTAGCCAATCTCTTCTTTCAGATAGCCGGTGACTATTTTTTTGGAAAGAGAAGATGTTTTT
>JBKDZK010000560.1:0-1663 GCA_047971205.1 Draconibacterium sp. | reverse complement strand
ACAAAGCGATAAAAGAAAGACATCAGCACACCGGCAAGAATGGAAACAAGAATTCCCTTTGTGGTTACCTTTTGATTTCCGGAAGATGCCCGCTTAAAGGCCACTGCATTCAATACAATTGCGATCGTAATAAGCCCAACACCCAGAAAAAGAAAAACCGGATCGCCTTTTTGTGAGCCCATGTAATTGATGATTACGCCCAAAACAAGCGCAAGGCCAATTCCAACCGGGAAAGCCACCGACATTCCGGCAATGGCAATAGCGGTAGAAAGAAGAATGTTGGCAGCATTAAAAATAATTCCACCTAAAAACGCACTACCAATATTACCCAGGTCGGCCTGTTTCATGTCTTCCAGGAAACCACGACCGGCCTCTCCTGAACTACCAAGAGTAAATGCAAAAATCAGCGACAGCAGAAGTACTCCGAGAACATAGTCCCAGTAGAAAAGCTCGTAACGCCAGGTTTTCCCAGCCAGTTTTTGGGTATTTCCCCACGATCCCCAGCAAAGCATCGTGATAAAACAAAGAAATATCGCGAACGGATAACTTGTTACTATATACATGGTTGTAAGTTTTAGGTTTGAAATTGTTTGATTTTATTAATTATCCCCTTGATTATCCTTTTTTTCTACCTCTTGTTTCTGCAAAAAAGCGAAAACTTCTTCTTCCGAAGGAATCGAGGGCTGGGCACCCAGCCTTGTAACGCAAATGGCCGAGGCAGCAGAAGCAAAACGCAACGCCTGCTCCCAACCATATCCTCTCCCCAGCTCAGCTGCCAATGCCCCGCAAAAAGTATCTCCCGCTGCAGTGGTATCAACCGCTTTCACACAAAAAGCAGGCACAGCATATTGCTGGTTCTGATCCTTCATCATACACCCCTTTTTCCCGAGCGTTAATACCACCGACTTTACCCCCAGGTTCAATAAACTATTAACTACACCTTCCTTTCCTATTTTATTGATTTCCGTACCTGTTATTAACTCTGCCTCTGTTTCATTTACAACAAGTATATCAACTTTTCGAAGAACCTCCTCTTCTATTTTGCAGGCTGGCGCAACATTGAGAATCACTTTCTTTCCTGCTCCGGAAGCTATCTCACAAATAGTTTTCACTGTTTGGTAAGGAATCTCCATTTGCAGCAACACTATATCTGACGAAATAATCTCATTTTTCTTCTCCAATATGTATTCAGAAGATAGCTCTTTGTTTGCTCCCGGAGTGATTACAATGCAATTCTCTCCATCGTCATCCACCCATATCATTGCAGTGCCCGATGGAATGTTCTCAACGAAAAGAGAGGCCTCAATATCCAATCCTGCTTTGCGGTAATATTTCAATGTGTTTTCTCCATTGACATCATTGCCAAGACTTGTAATAAACCGAACATCACCACCCAGTTTATGTGCAGCAAGAGCCTGATTTGCACCTTTACCTCCCATCGCCTGCAAAAAATATTTCCCTTCAATAGTTTCTCCTGCAACGGGAAATCGCTCCATTTTTGCAATCAAATCTGTATTTGAGCTTCCTATTATTAAAATTTTATTCATATAGTTATTGATTAATGCCAATGTGCTGTATTGTATTACTTTCAAGTGCTCCCTTAGATAAAAAATTTATTTTATACAATTTTCCATTTTGTATGTTTATGCGCTCATCGCTTTCT
>JBKDZK010000559.1:0-6199 GCA_047971205.1 Draconibacterium sp. | reverse complement strand
CTAATATTAATTGCCCCTATTTCCGGTTTCAATAGTCTGAAAACATCTCTGATTTTCAGTATCTGTATAAGCATCAGTATTAGTTTAGAGTAAATAAACCTAACATTTATTGTTTGTTTTTCCTGTTTGGGCGTAGTATTTTTAATCCGGTATTGATCACTAAAATCACATCGCCTTGGATAAAAAGCAAAATACGGCTCGTATTGAAAAACTGGAAAGTGAATTTTCGGACCTGAAGATTCAATTGGAGGATGCGCGCTTTCAGTTACAGGATGAACGGGAGAAGCGCCAGTTTTACCAGCAGATTTCTGATTTTGCATTTGGGTGGGAATTGTGGTTTGAGCCCGACGGGACAATCAAATATTCTTCTCCTTCGTGTTACGATCTTACCGGTTTTACTTCCAACGAAATTATCCAGTCGGAGGGAATCAGCGCCATGCTGGTTTATGAACCCGATCGTGAAAAGTATCAGCATTTTCTTTCAGGAGCACTGAATCAGTCGTTGGTAAATCCATCGCTCGAATTCAGGATTTTGACACGAACCAAGCAGTTGCGCTGGTGTGTGATCAATGTGCGAGGCGTGTACGATAAGCTCGGAAAGTATCTGGGGATTCGTGCGTCGGTGCAGGATATTACGCGTTTAAAGCGTGCAATGGGGCATATTTCAGACCTGGAGCGCGGAAAGGAATTTGATCAGCGAAACAAGCAGCGTTTGCAAAGTCAGCTTGATCTGAAAGACCGTGAGCTGGTTTCTTTCCTGTTGCAGTTGTCGCAAAAAAATGAGTTGCTGAACAAGGCAAAAAACATTCTTCAGAAAGCGGATAAGAAAGAGGACACTAATCTTTCGCCGGTTTTACAGGAATTGCGGGAAATGCTTGATGGAACTGCCAATGAGCAGGTTGACTGGAGTACGATTGAAAACCAGGTGGAAAAAGTGCATCCCGGCTTTATGGAACGTTTGCAGTTGCGGCATTCGAATATTTCTCTAAAAGACAAACGCTTGTGTTCGTATGTCCGGCTGGGGCTTTCAAGCCGTGAAATTGCCGGGTTGTTGAACCTGACTCCCAAAAGTGTGGAAATAGCCCGGGTCCGGCTTCGTAAAAAACTAAAACTGGGGACCTCCGTTCGTTTGTCAAACTATCTTGTGCAGCTTTGATTCGTATCTTATCAGCAATATTCGTGTATTTTTTCCAAGACATTTCAATAGGTTTTAAATTGAAATGATCGAATGATGGGGGGATTGAACGAATCTGCTTTAATCTTCTTTTCAGTCTGTCATCAATCTTTTTTGACTTGTATATATTAGGGTAAGTGTTGTCTTTTGGAATTATTTGTAGAGTTATTTGCTTATTTTAAATAATTGAAATATAGTTGTTTATTCTTTTTTGAGTTAGGTTTTATTATTTTGTAGTTGTGTATATGTTAGGTTTTTGATGTTGGGCGGAGATCGGAAGCCTTAACTTTGGCGGAAATAAAATCTGATTCATGATTCACAGCTCAGAAAGAAATTTCAGAAACTTACTCGATGAAGAAATAGGGCAGTTGGTACACCAGGGATGTTCTTCCACCAACTGGAGCCTGGTAAAAGTAGCGGAGGATTTTATCCCCGATTGCATCGAAAATACCAAGTTTACAGGGCGGATCCGGCTGGCAGGTTTTACAGGCTCTGTTAACCTGATTGGAGGGATCACCTTCAAAACGGGTATTTACAATGCGTGGTTGCATAATTGCGAGGTGGGGAAGAATGCGCTTATTCACAATGTTCGAAGTTACATTGCCAATTACCGTATCGGCGAAAACGTTATTATTCACAACATAACCACTTTGGCGGTCGACGGGCGGTCTTCGTTTGGAAACGGGATTGTGGTGGAGACGATCAATGAAGGAGGTGGCCGTGAGATTCCGATCTATGACTATTTATCGGCACATGTGGCTTATATGATGGCTTTGTACCGGCACCGGCCCGCTTTGGTGAATTCGCTTAAAACAATGGTAGCGGATTATACCGAGTTTGTCAGTGATGAGATGGGGGAGATTGGTGCACATTCAAAACTGCTCAACTGTAACACCATCCTGAACGTAAAAACCGGGTCGGCAGCAATTCTCGACGGCGTAAAGAAGTTAAAAAACGGCAGCATCAACAGTAATTTTGAAGCCCCGGTTGTGATCGGAGAAGGAGTGATCATGGAAGACTTTATCGTCAGTTCGGGATCGCTGGTGGCTGAGGCTACGCTGGTTTCGAAGTGTTTTATCGGGCAGGGCTGTGTGCTGGATAAGCACTACTCAGCTGAGAATTCGTTGTTTTTCGCCAATTGCCAGGGTTTTCACGGCGAGGCCTGTTCTATTTTTGCAGGACCTTACACCGTTACGCATCATAAATCGACCTTACTGATTGCCGGGATGTTTTCGTTTTTGAATGCCGGAAGCGGGTCGAATCAGAGCAATCATATCTACAAGCTGGGGCCCATTCATCAGGGAATTATGGAGCGGGGAGCGAAAACCACCAGCGATTCTTATTTGTTGTGGCCGTCGCACATTGGCGCTTTTTCGTTGGTGATGGGGCGTCATTATAAGCATTGCGATACCGCGGAATTTCCTTTTTCGTACCTGATTGAAAGCAAAGACGAAAGTATTCTGGTGCCCGGAATCAACCTGAAAAGCATTGGAACGGTTCGTGATACGCAGAAATGGCCAAAGCGCGACAAGCGAACAGATTCAAACCTGCTCGATTTTATCAATTTTAATTTGCTCAGTCCTTACACGGTGCGGAAAATGATGGCGGGGCGGGAAAAGCTGCTGGCTATTCGTGGGTCTTCGGTTGAAGAAGCTTCGTACCGTTATCAGAAAATGAAAATTGAGAAACATGCGCTTGATCGGGGGATTGAGTTGTATGAAATGGCCATCTGGAAGTTTCTGGGAAATTCGCTGATTACCCGTTTGAAGGGAAACAAGCCGGGAAGTGTTTCGGATATCCGGAAAGCCTTGCAGCCCGATACGCGTTTGGGACGCGGGTATTGGGTGGATTTGGCGGGGATGTTGTGTCCCTTTGAAGCGCTCGACCAGTTACTCGCGAATGTGGAGAACGGGGTAATTCAGTCGCTGGAAGAGGTAAATGCAGCGTTGGCAATGCTTCATAAAAATTACTACAATTGCGAATGGACCTGGGCGGCCGATGCCTTGGAGTCGTTCTACGGAAAGCCGCTGGATCAGTTTGATACAGGCGATGTGATAACCGTGGTGGAGAAATGGAAAAGCAGTGTGCTGGGTATTGACCGGTATTTATATGAAGACGCTCAGAAAGAATTCTCGATGTCGAAAATGACAGGATTTGGGGTGGATGGCCAGAACGGGGCTCGCGAGCTCGATTTTGCTGAAGTGCGCGGTGAATTCGAAAGCAACGATACGGTGCAGACCATTCGTCAGCACATGCAGAAAAAAGAAGCATTGGGAAATGAAATCGTCGAATTGATGAGCCAGCTTACAGTAAAAGAAGGACAGAAGGACTGAGGGACTGAATGAAGAAATGCTAAAATGCCTGAATGCTTAAATGATAGAAACCTGAAAACTGCGACTAATACTTTAAACTCTGAGCACTAAACTCTAAACTAATTACTATGTGTGGAATTGTTGGATATATCGGACCTCGGGATGCATTTCCCGTTCTTATAAAAGGCTTGAAACAGCTTGAGTACAGAGGCTATGATTCGGCGGGAGTAGCATTGCTCAACGGGTCGCTGGAGAGTTTCCGGAAAAAAGGCAAGGTGGCTGACCTGGAGTCGTTTGTGGGCGATAAGAGCCCGGCAGGGAAGGTGGGGATCGGGCATACCCGCTGGGCAACGCACGGCGAGCCAAACGACGTTAATGCACATCCGCATACCTCAATGAACGGTATATTTTCGCTGGTTCACAACGGCATAATCGAAAACTATGCAAAACTCAAAAGCGATTTGTCGGAACATGGTTATGTGTTCAAAAGTGAAACGGATACCGAGGTGCTGGCCAACCTGATCGAATGTTTTTACGGGCAGAATGAAGAGATGACCTCGGAGGACGCGGTGCAACTGGCACTTTCGAAGGTGGTGGGAGCATACGGAATTGCCGTATTGTGTGCCAATGAAAAGGAAAAAATTGTGGTTGCCCGAAAGGGGAGCCCTTTGGCGGTCGGACTTGGTGCAAACGAATATTTTATAGCCTCCGATGCTTCGCCGATTGCTGAATACACCAGCCAGGTGATTTACCTGAACGATGAAGATATTGCGATTTTGCAGAGCGATGGATTTACGCTAAAGAATGTCCGGAATAATCCCGTTTCACTAAAGATATCTAATCTAGATCTTGAAATAGGTAATCTCGACAAGGGTGATTTTAAGCATTTTATGTTGAAGGAAATTTACGGGCAGCCGCTTACCATAGAAGAAACTTTTCGGGGACGACTGCGCGATGATCATTCTGAGATAGTGTTGGGTGGTTTGCTGGAAGTTTTTCCAAAACTGGAGCAGGCCGATCGCATCATCATAATCGGATGCGGAACTTCGTGGCACGCCGGTTTGATTGGTGAATACCTGATCGAGGAATATGCGCAGGTGCCGGTGGAAGTGGAGTACGCATCGGAGTTTCGCTACCGCAAACCAATAATTCGCGAAAAAGATGTGGTGATTCTGATCAGTCAGAGCGGGGAGACTGCTGATACATTGGCCGCACTTCATCTGGCAAAAGAAAAGGGGGCCACTGTTCTTGGTATTTGTAACGTGGTAGGTTCGTCGCTGGCGCGCGAAACCGATGCCGGTGTTTATACGCATGCAGGAGTCGAAATTGGAGTGGCATCAACAAAAGCATTTACAGCGCAGGTTACTGTTTTGACAATGATCGCACTAAAGCTGGCAAAACGAAAGGGAACCATCAAGCCGGATGAATACCGGCAACTGGTGAAAGAATTATCTCAGATTCCGGAGAAAGGGAGTTTGATTCTCGAAAGCAATGAGAAGATAAAAACCATCGCCGAGAAATATTGCGAAGCGGTGAATGCATTGTACCTCGGACGGGGGTACCTTTTTCCTGTGGCGCTCGAAGGTGCGCTCAAGCTAAAGGAAATCTCCTATGTTCATGCCGAAGGGTATGCGGCCGGCGAAATGAAACACGGTCCGATTGCACTGGTCGACGACAACCTGCCGGTGGTTGTGGTTGCCCCGCAGGATGCTTATTACGAAAAAGTGGTGAGCAATATACAGGAAGTAAAAGCCCGGAAAGGGAATGTCATCGTCGTTGTAACGGAAGGCGACACCGGTCTCAAGTCGTTGGCCAACGATGTAATTGAAATTCCCAAATCGCATCCGGCACTGGCTCCTTTGCTGGCGGTAATTCCGCTGCAGTTGCTGGCTTATCATATTGCTTTGCTAAAAGGCTGTAATGTAGATCAGCCCCGAAACCTGGCGAAGAGCGTTACCGTGGAGTAGTTGATTCTGTCCCTCGTTTGTAACGAGGGATTCGGATGATATTATTGCTTTTAACGTCACTGACCGCCATTCTAATTGTTTCCTTTACTCTTGGGAAAGAATGGTACGAAGGGAAAAGTCAGAGCATGTTTTCTTTTGCACTCATTCATTTCTCTGGTTATCTGTTCTTTTTATTGATGCCGGTTGAGGCTGCCTTTGTTTATTACCTGAAGTTTTTTAATTATTGGGAGATGATTGCCATAGCGCTCGGTACGGCTATCAGTGCGCAAATCGTCGACTACCTGATCGGGATCTCTGTAAGTTCTGCTGTGATTAATAATCTTGTTGGTGAAAAGCGAATTTTAAAGGCTGAAAAATACATTTTGAAATACGGCAACCTCACCATCTTCATTTTTAATTTGTTTCCGCTCTCATCATCAGTTATTTCGGTGGCCGCCGGTATGTTGAAATACCGCTTCCGGAATTTTTTTATGTATAGTTTGTTGGGGCTTATGCTAAAATATTTCATGCTCAGTTTGTTTTTCCGGTGAGTCCGGTATTTTATTCCCGAACCGAAAACCTGGGAATCGAAATTCGTTTCTGTTTTTTTGATGAATTATATTTCGGTGCGCTGCACCTTCATTTCCCACAATGCTTTCGGTCTATAAATATTTCGCAGCGCTGCTGCTAAAAAAATCCCATTCATTGAAAGGAGCAACGCACCTAAAATATTTGTAGACTGAATATCACATCACAGGAAATGGTGC
>JBKDZK010000558.1:0-8697 GCA_047971205.1 Draconibacterium sp. | reverse complement strand
TAAAATTCAAAACTGCCTCATAATCATCCACCAAAAAGTTCGATACTTCTCCGCTTGGGGTCACCTTCTAAAAAAAGAGCTGAAGTTTTCTTCAGCTCTTTTTTTTCTGTGAAAGTCTCGCTGTAAACGACAGCCGTAATTTTGGATCACTTCAAATTTCTGTGGGATTATTATTCTTAAGCAAAAATCTTAGCTACCCTGAAAAGAAAGAAAGTGGTATCAGGATATTATAGTCTGACGATTCTATATTTTCAACTAACTCATCTGTTTCTTTTCGTAACTTGGCGATATAGTTAACCATGATAATTGGATCAAGGATAATGCTGTTTTTTAATTACTACAAATCAGTTCTTTTGAATTCATACAACAATTGTATCCTATTTGTAAAGTAATATGCTGAATACCAAATTTTTCAGACAATACGTCTTCTGCTTTTTTTCTGACAGCCATCATTTCTATTATGTCCATATTATTTTTCAGGTTTAAATGTCCCTCCAGATGAATATGAGAATCATCCAGCTTCCAGACATGTACATGATGAATGTTATCTACTTCGTGAAGTTGCTCCACCTGTTTTTTAATTTCGTCCAGGTTTATTTCAGCTGGGGTTGCCTGCATTAAGATATTGACGGTTTCTTTTACAATGCCCCAGGTATGCCAAATAATGTAAACACTTACCAAGACCGTAATCAACGGGTCAATCCACCAAATATGAAAGAGCCAGATTGCGATTCCTCCCATAATAACAGCTACAGAAGAAAGCGTGTCGCCCATTAAATGCAGATATGCCGCCTTAACATTAAGGTTGTGCGATTTGTCTTTATGCAGGATTAATACCGACCCCAGGTTGGCGAGCAATCCAAACGTAGCAATAATCAACATCAGCCTCCCTTTTATAGCTTCAGGAGCCCGGAAGCGTTCGTATGCTTCAAAAAGCAGAAAAATACAAATGGCAATAAGCACCGTCGCATTAAAAAGCGCAGCCAGTATCTCAATCCTCTTATAACCAAATGTTTTTCTTCTGTCAGGTTGCTTCCCACTAATCTTTCCGGCAATAAATGCAATAAATATGGCCAATGAATCTGCGAGGTTGTGAAGTGCATCGGACAGCAGGGAAAGACTGTTGGAAAGAATGCCGCCGGCAATTTGCACAAGAGTTATTGCAAAATTAAGCAAGGTAGCCCATAACAACTTCTTTCCACGCAAATCATCGTTGTGATGATGATGGTGGCAATGATGATGATTTTGTTTTTCCATAGCTCTGATTATTGTACGTGGGCAGCTTTTACAAAAATTGCTTTTGATTTATTCCCGATCAACTCAGACTCTATAATATGAAATCCATACGATTTTAGCAGTTCCTCTATATCCTTTGGCGCAAAGCTCCAACCTCCTTTGGGTGGTTTTCCGTAGGTTCTGAGATAACGATAAATCAAGCTTATTTTATGATAGAACTTCATGCCTTTGGGTGTATAGCTGGTAATAATCAGCAACCCGTTGTTTTTTAGTACTCTTTGACATTCTTTTATTGCTTTTTCGGGTGTTGGGATAATATGAATCAGGTTGGCCATAAATACCGTATCAAAACTATTTTCAGGATAGACCAGATGGAAACAATCAGCCCTTTCAACTTTTACATTTGAAAAGGCTTTTAACCGTTCTTTTGATGCCTTCACCATTTCCTCAGATAAATCGGTGGCTAAAACCGATTCTGCGTTGTGAGAAAGAACTTTGGAATAAGTCCCGTTTCCACATCCCAGTTCCAAAACCTTTTTCAAGTCTTTTAAAGCTGATACTTTTTGCAGAAGACATTCCACATCTCTTCTGCCCGCAACATAAAAGTTCCGTTCTTCAAAATCGTCGGCAAAACGCGACCAGTATGTTTCTTTTTGTTCCATGCGTGCAATTTTAAATTCGTTTATTTTTGCCAGAAATCCTTAGTTAGTTTTAATTAAGCACCTTCCTCACATTGTTTTGCATATTCCACAATACCTATTCCGCGGACAGCCAGTGCACTAAAAATATCAGCGGTCTTGTGTCCAATAGTTTCGCAATCATAGATACGGCCAACATGTTTATCTGTTTCTAAATTCAACTATGACTTCAGGTTCAGTAATTATCCGGGGTACTAACTTCCCTGTATAACTGAGTCTAAAATCGCAAAAGTCGGCGCCGTGCGCCAAGGTTTGCGTTCGCTTTAAGTCAATGCCAAGCATGCCATGTATTACGTAATAGTTTAAGCACAAATATGGAAAAAAAGCGTCTGCTTTTAATCGCTCGCAAAGACTCCCTATCGGGCATTTATGAATATTAATTCCTATTTGAAACTCATCAGTTGGCTCCGGAAGAATACAATCGAAAAGCCAATCATCGGGATATTCTTCCAAATGCGAATGACTTGCAATTTTCTCCACAAAATCTTGAGAACAAAGCATCGTTCCAACTTTTTCCATGATAGCAGGTGTATTTTGTTTGAGGGCAATGCTCCAAAGAGTATGTTGTGTTAATACCGAAATATCTTTAAGCAACAAATCTCTCTTATACAGTTCTTTCCACAAACCAATTTCGTAACAAATGCCTATCATGTTTTTCAACCACGGACTTTGTTGCCCTACATTCGGCAATAATGTTTTTGCATTCTCAAAATGCGTCCGTGCTAAATCCAGTATTTCTTTAATCTCATTTTCGTCAAAATATATTTTCAAGCTTGACGCAAATGCCTTTCCCATTTCTTTGAGCATTGGCAGAAAAGGCTCTATCAGTTGCGTGTCGAGATATCTTTTTTTTGTCTTCATTTTTTTGTACATCTACCTACTGGCTGTTCCTATAAAAAACTAGCATTCGTTCACTGCGAATGCTTTCATTTGTAATTTCACCATTTTTGCAAAAAAGCCGTTCTGTTTTTTTAGTTCTCCAGGCGAACCACTTTCCATGACCCGGCCATTTTCCAGTACCACAACTTTATCAGCATTGGCTACCGTTCGCATACGGTGGGCAATAATCAGCACCGTTTTGTTGCGTACCAGTTCTGAGATACCCGCCTGAATTTTTGTTTCGTTTTCCACATCGAGTGAAGCAGTGGCCTCGTCGAGCAGCACAATAGGTGCATTCTTCAACAGGGCCCGGGCAATGGAAATCCGCTGCCGTTCGCCGCCCGACAGCGTTTCTCCGTTTTCTCCGATAATTGTTTTATAGCCCCGAGGCATTTTACTGACAAACCCGTCACATTGAGCCAGCTTTGCCACCCGTAAAACCTCTTCGTCGGTAGCATTCCGCTTACCAATGCGGATGTTATCAATGATGGAGGTATTGAATAACACCACATCCTGAAAAACCATGGAATAATTTTCCAACAGAGCTTCAGGCTCTATCTTACCAATATCCTGCCCCCCCAATAGTATTTTCCCTTTCTCAATGTCCCAAAAGCGGGCGGCCAGTTTTGCCAAAGTACTTTTCCCACCTCCCGAGGGACCAACCAGCGCAGTAATTTCGCCTTGTTGTGCAGTGAAAGAAACACTCTGCAAAACCTGCTTTCCTTGCTCATACGAAAAATCCACATTTTTAAATGTGATGCTATAATCATCCGGATTAAAACTGCTGGTTCCATTTTGAACGGGCAAAGCTTCCATTTCGTTCATCCGGTTAATCCGCACATCAAGATAAAACAGGGCTGCAAGATTATTGAACACTTCGCTTACCGGCTGATAAATACGTGAGGAAATCATCAGGAAAATAAGGTACATAAACAGTTCGATACTGCCTGAAGCAAGCATGTTGGCGCCCACCAGCACCACACTTGCCAAACCAAGTTTCAGAAAACTCTGCGCTACATTTACCAGTACTCCGGTCATTAACTCGCCTTTTATAAGTTGTTTTTCGTAGCTGTCAATCCGGTGATTCAGCCCGTTTAGGTAGGCTTCTTCCTGGTTGTATGATTTTATTACCTGAATGGTATCCAACCCTTCCTGAATTTGCTCGGTTACGTCGCGTTTTTTTTGATAAAGCAACAGGTTTTCTTTGTGTTGCAATTTTTTCGACAAGAAGATAATTGTTGCAGCAAAAGGAACTACCCAAAACAATGCAAGCGAAAGCTGCCAGTTGTAAAAGAACATTCCGGTGGCAATCAGCACAATACTAAGAATTGAGGCAAAAAGCTGTGGTACCGCGTGTGAGAAGGTATGCTCCAACTCGGTGCTGTCTTCCATAATTGTTGAGGTCAGATCCGAAAGGTTTTTCTCGCCAAAAAAGGCAAGAGGCAGTTTTCTGAGTTTCTCTGCCAGCGATATACGCCGGTCGGCGCTTTCATCGTAAACAGTTGTAAAGGTGCTTTTGTATTGAAAGACAGCGACATTAAACATAATTAGCATAAAGCCAATACCAAGCAAAAGATAATATACTACCCCGTCGCTTACCGATGACGAAGGTCCCAAAAGCGGAAGCAAATAATCTTCAAGAAAAAAGAATATATATACCGCTGGTAGCATAAGCGAAATGTCGAGAAGAGTTGTAAAAAAAGCGCCTTTCAAAAAGTCTTTTGCACCTTTTTTTGATAAGGCCAACCGTTGTTGCACTATATTAAGCATATTGAACCTCCTTTCCAATGGTCCATTTAACTGCTTGTTGATATTCGTTCCACATGTGTGTGTAAATTCCTTGTTTATTGAGTAATTCATTGTGAGTTCCCTGCTCGGCAATCTTTCCTTGGCTGACGACCAGAATATTGTCGGCAGCAGTAATACTGGAAAGCCGGTGAGCAATCATAAGTACCGTTTTTCCACGGGTGAGTTTTTCGAGCGCTTTTTGAATCAGGTGTTCGTTTTCCGGATCAGTAAAGGCAGTGGCTTCGTCCAGGACTACAATGGGTGCGTTTTTTAAGATCGCCCGGGCCAAGACAATACGTTGTTGTTCGCCTCCCGACAAATAAGTGCCTTCTGTCCCGATTTTAGTGTTAAGCCCCTTGGGAAGACGATTGATAATTTCACGGCATTGGGCCAGGTCAACAGCCCGGTTTACTTCTTCCATCGAAGCCGATGGTCTTCCGTATCTTATGTTCTCCAGTAAGCTAAGTTTAAACAAACGTGTATCTTGAAACACAAAAGAAACGCGCTCCATTAATTCTCCGGCTGCCATATTTTTTACATTCGTTCCGCCAATATTTACCTCTCCCTCATCTGCATCCCAAAAACGCGGAACCAGCCGGGCAATGGTTGTTTTACCACTGCCCGAGGCACCTACAAGCGCTAGAGTTTGCCCTTCAGCAATAGAAAAGCTGATCTCGTCAATAGCTTTTGTATTTGCTCCGGGGTAAGTAAATGACACCTTCTCAAAATGAATTTCATAACCGGTCACAGGCACCGGGGACAGTGCATCAGGCAGTTTTTTGGCAGCGGTTAACGCTTCCATCCGGTTAATCGTTTCAGAGGCTTGCCCCATAGCCTGACTAAGATACATGCTGCGCATTATACTCTGCGAAAGAACGGGTGTAACCAACACATACAGAAACAGGTTTACGATTATACGTGCAGCATTTTCTTCGCGGATTAACAGGATGGCTACCGGAACCAGAAAGAAAGCAAACCCGTTGATAATTACCGTATAAGCCGACATGGGGTTCTGCCACATTTGGGTATAACCCAATACCATCGCCTTGTAATTGAGTATGCTTTTATGAAAATTTTTAAATGAGAATATGGTTTGCTGAAATACTTTAACCACCGGAATACCCCGTACATATTCGATGGCTTCGGTGTTCATCTCTTCCAGTGAATCCAGGTATTGTTTCATAAAAAACTTGCCCCGTTTGCCCATCATAAACCCCATTATCATTATCGATAAGACAATAGGAACCAAGCTGGCAATTCCCAAACGCCAGTCGAATACAAATACCAGTACCATCGCCGTTAACGGAGTTAAAACGGTACCGGCAAGATCGGGCATCTGGTGGGCCAGAAAGGTGTGGGTGATGCTGGCATTCTCATCTATTATTTTACGGATACGGCCACTGGTGTTCCTATCAAAAAATCCAAGTGGCATACTTACAATCCGTTTCATGGCTTCGCGCCGCATATTTGCTTCAACCCTGAATGCAACAAGGTGAGAGAGCGATAAAGCCAAAAAGTAGAGCAGGATACTGGCAATGGCCGTCCCAGCAGTCCACCATGCTAAGATTTCAATGTGGGCTAAATGCCCTGATCTTTCGGAAAGAAATTCGCGAATGATAAACCAAATCAGGATAAAAGGCATCATTCCGGTCAGCGAACTAAGAGCTGAAAAGATCAACGAGGCCGGTAACAGGGCTTTTCGCCCGGTCATGTATTGTCTAAGCTTTGCTAAGGTATTCATCGTATTTTGTTTTTTTTATTAATCGTGCTCTGAAAAAAGAACACTGTTCATATTTGTTCAAAAAAATTAACCGTTCACCCGCATGACTTTTTTCCACCCGGCAGTTCCAAATTCCATATACTCCCTTATAAATTTTTCCAATTCTTCATGAGACAGGTTGTGCATTACCAGTTCCGTCATGATACTCATCCACCAGGAACTCATGGTGTGAACGAAGAATCCGGAAACATTACCATTTATTTCTGGGTATTTCTTTTTCATCAGCGCAATGTATTCAAGGCCTGTTTTAGTGTGCCGGTCGGTAATTTCGTCTCGGTAATGCTCAAGTGAAGATCCCGAAGATTTAAAAAACAGGAGTTTAAAATCGTCTTTGTGGTTTTCGATCAACCCAACAAACTTGTCAATATGGCTGCGCATGTATTCATCTGAGCGAAAAATATCAACACTGATGTATTTGGGGTCGTTGTGTTCTTCCATCAATGAATCCAGTGTTTTGATTAATCCGGAAAGTACTTCGCAAAATATCTCATCTTTATTCCTGAAATAGTTATAAATATTACTCAATCCTACCCCGGCCTTGGGGGCAATATTCCGCATTGAAGCATCTTTGAATCCTTTTTCGACAAACTCTTCGCGCGATACTCTCAAAATATTCTTACGTATATCGTCTTTTGGTATTTGCATAAATGAACACTGTTCTTTTCTGCAAAAGAACACAAAAGGATTGCATATTGCAATCCCTATTTTTAGGGATTTAAAGAAGTGACTTCAATTGTTCTGCTTTTCTTCAAATTCTTTTACAGCGTTCAATGCCATTGTTCCGTAGACAAGTGCAGGGCCACCTCCCATGAGAATTGCTACCCCAACAACCTCAATAACCTGGTTATGGGGCGCTCCAGCTTCAAGGGCATCTTTAACACAACGTGTAATACTCTCTTCGCAATGAACAACAATAGCAATGGCAACAGCCAAAAGTTCTTTTTCCTTTTTTGATAAAGTTTTGTCCAACGCATTGGTTTTACAAAGCATTCCGAATCCCTTCATGAGATCGGGGCTTTCATTCGCTAATTCATTCATCCCTGAATATACCTTTCCATATAGGTTGTAATTATACGGTTCCATTTTTCCTGTTCTAAAATGTACGATATTGACTTGTTTATTTATAAATGTATCCTCTACGGATTTGGACGATCCATGATTTATCCCGATCATCCGTCACATCACTATGGTTATCTTAATCCAGCGGAGCCCTAATAATTTTCCATTGACGACAGTCTTTTTGATGCATCAAATTCGTAACCGCCGATATCTACCTTCCAACAATTTTCCACCGGCTATCTTTATCGCTTTGAAAATTATCACCATGCTATTAACAAACGGATCGGAGGCCTCAATTCTTTGGCAATTACCTCTGTATTTCCGCTCGCTAAACCATAAACGACCACAGTATTTATCATATTAACAGAATATTAGTATGTTTTCAAAAAACACCTTTCCTGCACTAAGAGGCCAGGCTGGCCTTTTTCCCTTAAGCAAATCTTTTAATTCAAGAAATTCACTGCCATATAAACAAAACATCACTTTGTCAGAACCAATCTCCAACATCAGCTTGCGGTTGTTAAACGTGTTTTTGTTATGATTGAGATAATATTCATAATCGATAGAATAAACAGATTCACAGAAACGCTGCAGCTCTTCAACGGTTAATGTGAGAAACATATTTCCAAACTCCACATGAAATATCTCATTATCGGGACAGAAAGCAATTTTTCCGTTGCCAGTTTTGTTTATTAACTTCATAGGTGTTTCACGGCGTAATAATTCACTTTTGCACTATTGTTACCTTCACTATTATGGAGACCTACTTTGGATAATCCATAATCAAGGAAAACGGGAAAGATGAAAAATCTCTCCCGTATTCCGTATTTATTCGAAAGGGTGCATAAAATTAGGTGCTCCCTGTGTGGTCGCAACATGTTTCACCTCTTCGGTGGTTGGATTATAGGTAAAGAAACCCACTTTGTCGGCCCCGTCCGAACCGTACACAATTAAGCCATCGAACGAGTCAATAAAAACACCGTGTCCGTTGGATACCGGAATGCCTTTGATTTGTTGGATGGTTTTTGCGTTTAGATCGATCAATATCGGCATTGAGCACCTTGCGGTATAGGGATTGCTGGTGCCTAACTCGGCAATGGCAACATAAGCTGCCAGTTTACCATTGCCAATATATTTCCTTAAATCCGCAGCAATAAAATTAGGATTTGAAAAATAGTTATTTTCCTGTTTTGTTGCCTTAAAATTTGATATTTTCCGCTCAAGATCTGATTTCTGATCTCATTTCCCACATAATTG
>JBKDZK010000557.1:0-2456 GCA_047971205.1 Draconibacterium sp. | reverse complement strand
ATTTTCGTGTTCGGATCATACTACTTTCTTTTTACTAAGCTACAATTGCAAATACTCACCTATCACATTCACGGGTGCTGTCGCTTCGTTTAAGGAATCAAACTGTCTTTCAAGTTGAAGCAACTCTTTCTCTTCCGCCTTATCCGGATTTTCAATTTCCAATAATTCTTTATAGCGGGCTAACTTCCCCTGAAGAAAGCCTGATTCGAGCGAAACATCAAAATACCCTTCTGCTAAAGCTTCATAGGAATATTGAGTTAAGTCTTCTATCCTTTCCTTTTTTTCCAAATCAAAAGCAACAGCATCGTTTAACGAACTGAGGATAAACGGGGAATGCGTTGTCACTATAAACTGAATATTTGGGAAAGTCTTTGTTCACATCGGCAGTATTGCTTTTTGCAACTCCAGATGAAGATGAGTTTCAATTTCATCGATTAATACAATTCCAGGTTTATCGTACACCTGGCTTAGACTGCTTCCATCCTGCATTTTTAAAATCAAGTCAACGATAATATCTATAATCGCAGAATATCCGTCAGAAAGCTCATTGAATCCGAATACTTTTTCTCCCTGTAAAATACGAAACGTATAGTTCTTATAGTTGAAATCGAGTTTAACATCGTCACCCTCAAAAATAGACGATAGCATATTTGTGAAATCTTCGAACCACAACTTTATTCTGTCAGCATCGTCCAAATGATTCTCGTTTCGGGCAAGCGCCTCCTGAATTTTTAAATCCACAATAAACTTCAAAAACTCTTGTCCCTTTTTATCTTTTATATGACTGACAGGATCTAAGTTTGGCTTTTCAGGACTTTTGGGTTCAACAACTTTTGTATTTCTGGTTGCTCCATAGAACGCAAAAACAAACTGTCCCTTTTGAATTAAATTAGAAATTTTATAAATGTCAGAAAAATCAACATTTACTTTTCCGTAAATCTCTTGTTTCGTTACTATCCAGTATTAACACTTTTATTGCTCGCATTTTTCAAAAAGTAAATTTTTTGCGGCATGTGTTGATAAATAGGCTCTGTATTGTTGATATTAAACCATTGCGTTGAAGCTTATTCTGGATCAGAATATAGTACTTTGCCCAAAAGAATTAGACTTGACAAAGAAACCCACATATAATGAGTTGCTTAAGACAGTTGAAGTCCTACTAAAGCGTGTAGATGAATTGGAGCAAGAGGTGAATCGTCTACGCAAGAAAAAGAATAGCAACAATAGTTCTATTCCACCTTCAAAAGATGAAAACCGTCCAAAGCGTAAGAATCTACGAGAGAAAAGTGGGTTAAAACCAGGAGGGCAAGAAGGTAGAAAAGGTACTACGCTTAAGATGGCAGAATCCCCTGATATTGTAAAGAATCACCATCCGGAGTTCTGTACTTGCTGTGGCAACAGCCTGTCCGACAAAGCTTCTTCCCTTGCTGGGAAAAGACAGGTTTATGATATTCCACCAATCAATATCCAAGTAACGGAACACCGTATTTTTGAGCGCACATGCACCTGTGGAAATACAACAAAAGCATCATGGCCACAAGAAGCATCCGCCCCTGTATGTTATGGCAGTAACATTATGAGTCTTATCGGGTATTTTCATACACGACAATATATTCCTTTCAAACGCATGCAGGAAATTTTCTCTGATGTTTTCAATGCACCTATCAGTCAGGGTGGAATACAATATCTTTTAGAGAAACTTGCCGCGAAAGCTGTACCTGCCTATCAGCTCATAAAAGAAAAGGTTCAGGCAACAAACTATGCGGTTGGCAGTGATGAAACCGGAATAAAAGTTAATGGAGATAAACAGTGGGGATGGACTTGGCAAACCCAGGATGCCACTTTTATTACCATAACCAATAACAGAGGCCAGAAAACCATAGATGAGACATTTGAAGGCGGTTTTGAAAATGCTGTCCTTGTTCATGATTGTTGGGCAAGCCATTTTAACACAAACGCTATTACCCACCAAATCTGCATAGCCCATTTATTAAGGGACTTAAACTACCTCAATGAATTGCACAATCATAAATGGAGTCGGGTTGTTAAACTACTGCTTCAAAAAGCAATCAGGTTAAAAAAACAAATGACCAAAGAGCATTACCTCACCCATAACCCTGAACGAAACCAACTAATAAAATGGCTCAATTTACTTCTCGATTATGACCTTCCTGAAGACAAAAAGGAGCTTGTCACTTTTCGTAAGCGTCTGCTAAAACATAAAGAGTACATTTTCACATTTCTATTTCGATACGAGGTTCCCTATGACAATAATGCCTCGGAACGAGCTATACGCAATATCAAGGTAAAACAGAAGGTATCAGGACAGTTTCGTTCAGAGAATGGAGCATCGTGTTTTGCAATTTTAAGATCGATTACTGACACAGCTATTAAAAATGGTCAACAGGTTTTAAAGGCACTATTTACTATTGCAGACTTGCAGACTGTATAGTAAC
>JBKDZK010000556.1:0-1822 GCA_047971205.1 Draconibacterium sp. | reverse complement strand
TTTGTTTTCATGTATGAGAACCCCGATTCTTTTGGCAACTGGTAGTTAGCCAACAATCCGTCTGTATATTTAGAATAATAGTCAGAGGTAATTGTGAACCTGTTATTCCAAAATCTCAAATCAAGACCAACATTGAATTGTTGTGTTTCCTCCCATTTCAGGTTATCTTTTCCAATTATAGCAGGTGTTACTCCTCCCACACCGTCGTAAATATCACCGGGACCATAGGAATACACATAATCATAATTACCAATCGCTTCGTTACCTGTTACACCGTAACTAGCACGAATTTTACCATCGTCAAGTACGTTTTTGGCAAAACCCATAAAATTTTCATCAGAAAAGCGCCATCCTGCTGAGACAGAAGGAAAATTACCCCACTTGTTATTTTTTGCAAACCGGGAAGAGCCATCACGTCGAATATTGGCAGTAAACAAGTATCTACTTTTGTAATTGTAGGTAACACGCGTAAAAAGAGAAGCCATTGAGTGGTTGCTCAGCCAAGATCCGGTTACCCCCAGATCCAGATTTGCCGCAAATGCATTCATGGTATAAATAAAGTCGGTAGAAGAATTTCTTCCTGAAAGAACTTCGCTTTCAAATCTCCACTTTTGTGCACTAAAACCTGCCATTGCAGTAAAACTGTGATCACCCCAAGTGTTATTGTACGAGAAATAATCTTCATTCAGCCAATTCCAATTCAAATAATTTAAAGAACTGCCGGTATTATTTCTCTGCCATTCATCGGTAATGATACTCGGGTACATTCTTTTTCGTTTATCGAGGTAAAAGTTGGCATTTATATTTGTCCGAAACTTCAATCCTTTGCAAATATCGAATTCAAAAAACTGAAAGAAATGTCCTCTGTACGAATCGGTAAAATCGGTTGTATATTCGACCTGTGCCAAAGGGTTTTTCTGACCGTTAAAAACCCCAACCAATGAACCGTCGGGATAAACCGTTGAAAAATATGGACGTCTGCTTAAAACAGCACTTAACAACTGTCCTTCATTTATTCCCTGCTTTTTCGAGTATGTTAAGGAAATACGGTTTCCCATATTCAAAAATTTAGCAGGCTTATAGTCAGTATTAATACGGGTTGTTAACCGGTCAAAGCTTGTGTTTGGAATAATCCCCTTTTCACTAAAATAAGCTGTATTAATGAAATACTTAATCTTTTCCTCCCCTCCGCCAATACTAATATCAACCTGATCTTTCTTCCCTGTTTGGGTAACCATTTCCAGATAATCATTATCTCCATTAAAGAAAACATTCAGGGAATCCTGAATCATCTGAATACTTTCAGCGGGGCTGCCTCCTCCGTAGGTTTCGAAAAACTCTTTACGGAGTACATCATATAAACGACGTTCTTCTCTGTTTGACTGTGCGAGCTTATGAGACAGCGTTCCCCATGAGTGGTTATACTTGATATCAATTTGCGGTTTTCCTTTCTGTCCTCTTTTGGTGGTAACTATTATCACTCCGTTGGCAGAACGAGAACCGTAAATTGCTGCAGATGCTGCATCTTTTAATACCTCTAACGATGCAATATCACTTGGGTTTATTCCATCTATATCTTCCAAAGGAATTCCATCAACGATATACAATGGTTTAACCCCGTCAGCAGAAAAAGTAGACGTTCCACGAATTTTAATTGAAGATGACTCCCCCGGTTGTCCTGAGCCAGACACAATCTGAACTCCAGCAGTAGACCCTTGCAAGGCATCAAAAATATTAGTGGCAACCTTCTTCTCAATGGCTTCACTTGAAATAGACGTAATTGCACCTGTCACATCCCTTTTTTTCATGGCACCATACCCGA
>JBKDZK010000555.1:0-2823 GCA_047971205.1 Draconibacterium sp. | reverse complement strand
AAATATTTTAATGTGCTGTTTCGCTTGGCACGATTGCAATGGATTAAGCCTTTTTTTCGGCTTATTATTGGTCGCAACCAGTTTTCAACGGATC
The DNA here is from genome assembly GCA_047971205.1 of Draconibacterium sp. Lineage (GTDB taxonomy): Bacteria > Bacteroidota > Bacteroidia > Bacteroidales > Prolixibacteraceae > Draconibacterium. The sequence goes on along the minus strand of JBKDZK010000555.1, from coordinate 2,729 downwards.
GACCGGAGGCCGTTGGCTTTTATTGTTCGGTCCGGCAGAGCGACCCCATCCGGAATATCGGTACTAAAAACCACGCTTCCCTGTCTTTTTGTATTTGGTGCTTTATCACTTTCCTTGCATAACCATTTATACGACCATTGTGCGGGGCTTTCCACCCATTTTGTTCCGGCATCTTGCCACCCTGATCCCACTCCGGTAAAGTGGCTGCGCCTTTCCAACATATCAACACCCGACCACTCGATGGTGCTGTCCCAGAGTATATTGTTTTTAACCCGTAGTCCGTAACCCCTAAATAGTACTGTATTTCTATCGTTAATTTCAACGCCCCATTCGCCCTCTTCGTCGATTGGATTGAATTCGTCCACCCACCAGTGGTTTTTCCAGAGTTCTCCCCAGTAGTTGCAGGTGGTTTTATATTTGGTTTCCCCGGTACCCGTAGTTAATGTGCAATTTACGGTTTCCGGCATCAGTCCTTTTTCAGGAAGCCGTACTACAATACGTACGGGGAGACCTGTTTCGTAACCTACCTGGGAATAAAGTAACCCGACCACCCCGCCAGAGGCGTTGTAATTTTTGCCCTTAAATCCCTTCTAAAGGGGACAGATAGGTTTTTCTGCTTGCAGCCTTCAGATCATAACCATAAGAGCCTTTCTTGTAGGTGTTCATTTGATTTGGATTTTGTTTCTTTTGTTTTTTAGAAGTAGGCGAACAGGAAACCAGGCCCAACAATCCTATTGCAATTGCTATCGAAATTATTGCCCATTGACCCCCTTGTAAGCTTCACGCCATTGTTTCAATCTGTCATTGTCCGTCCTTTCATCTTCCGGAAAATTCGGGCTGTACAATAACACGTCTTTTCGAACTACCAGTTTGCTCTCTTTCACAAAGCCCTCTCCCCGTTCGCTCAAATGTTCTATCATTTTTTGCCGCCACGAGTTCAGTTCATCCGAATATGCTTCTTTTTCTGACAATTCGTGTATCTCTCCCGGATCATTTTCGAGATGGAACAACTGTTCTTTACCGGTACTGAAAAACCAGATGTATTTCCAGGTACCATCGGTAAGTGCCGCCCAGTAATTGTTTGGGCTATAGGTAGCGGCATGTTCCATATCGATGTACGGGCGCCAGCTGGTACCGGGGTCTTTAATCAGTTGCAACAAAGACATACCATCCATTTCGCGGGGAATGTTGGCACCGGCAGCATCCAGAAATGTTGGCAGGAAATCGCGCAGTTCTGTCGGGTTCCCCAACAGCGAACCGCGTTCTATTTTTGCTTTCATTTCTCTTGGCCACGTTATGATGAACGGAATGTGTGATGATCCTTCATAAGCATAGGTCTTCCGCCAATGATAGTGGTCTCCCAACATGTCGCCGTGGTCGGAAGTAAAACAAATAAGGGTGTTTTCGTACAGACCTTTGTCTTTTAAGACCTGTACGATTTTACCCACCATTTCGTCGATAAACGTGATGCTGGCATAATAATGGCGGCGGCTTTTAAGTGCATGTTCTGTTCCAAAATTCCCAAATGCCGCATCTTTTCCGCCCGAATTGTTATCGAACTCTTCACACCAGTCACCAACAAAGGGTTCGGGTATTTTTGTGTCTTTGTACATGTCCAAGAACCGCTGCGGGGGATCGTAGGGGCTATGTGGGCGTGCAAACGACACTTTCAGGAACAAGGGCTTGTCCTGGTTATAGCTGTTTATGAAATCTACTGCTGTTTTGCCCGTCCAATAGGTAGGGTGTAGCTTTTCGTACAGCTGGTAAACCCCGGCCCTATGTTCGTTCCAACCAATGCCTGTTTTGTCCGGATCTTCTCCCGGTGCCTGTAACTTAAACCAGTCGCGATAATCGCTGACAAAGCCATCTTGTTCTACCCGGCCACTTTCGTCCACTAAGGTCCCGTTAAACCCGTGCAAGGCTTTCTGCGGAAACCAGTGCATTTTACCGATCCCAAAGGTGTAATAGCCTGCTTTGCGCAGCATACGGGGCATTTCGTATTTATATTTTCGGGCCACTTGGCCGTATCCGAGCATTCCGTGGTTCCAGGGCGACAAACCGGTCAACAAACCCGAGCGTGCCGGCGTACAACTGGGCACCGACGAATAACCGTTGGTGAAAATTACTCCTTCGTTTGCCAGTTTGTCGATATGCGGAGAAATAACAGCTTGGTTCCCGGTGCAACTCAAAGCATCGCTGCGCTGTTGATCGGTAATTATAAATACAATGTTCGGAGCGTTTTGCCCTATTGTTGCCAAGGCGGCCAAAACAATAACAAAAACTAAAAAACCGTACCTCATTTCGTCTTTTTTTATACTAATTTATCCTGAAAATACAAAAAAAATACTATCTCCTCTGTTTGGATTTTGAATTTGGATTTTATTATCCTGGTAAGCAACGCGGCAGAGAACACAAAAATAAAACAGATGTTGGGTGCTCCTTTTTTTCTTTCAAAATAAACAACCATAAATGATACGATGATGGTCGAGAGCAATATCCAGAAAAAATGCCCCAAAAAAGAAGTAGCCCTGGCAGGCAGTTCCAGCAACAAGCCTATGCATCAGAAAAAATGCTATTATAATCGATGATGTAAAACTTAGCTTTCTGGATTTTTGACATTACTTTCCCTGATAATCAGGGTTCAATCGTTCCGGAACAGGAGCAACCGTCGTTTCCCGCCAGGTATCCAGAATCCCCACAAGTTCCTTCACTTTTTCAGGATTTGATTC
>JBKDZK010000554.1:0-3139 GCA_047971205.1 Draconibacterium sp. | reverse complement strand
CAAAAGTTCTTTTGTGTTAGACTGAACTTACGATTTGTAAGTAACCACTAGTGTTAAGTCAAGTGTGAGATTTTGGGTAAGCTGCCGTAATTTTTCGTGTTTTGGGAAATTAGAAAAAGTACGCATAGCAGTAGCTACGTGAGGCTTTTTATAATGAAACAAAACCGGAAAAGGACAAGGCTTGGCGCGATAGGTCATGCTTGACTTGACACTAGGGTTTTTACCCCTAAATCCCCTATAGGGGACTTTAAGCCTCCCCCTTTAGGGGAGGTTTGGAGGGGTAAAATGAAAGCCGATCATAAATAGTAAGTTTCTTTTAAAATAATTTGACTTTTTGGACAGCTTCTTTTTTATTTAATAATGAAGAGTAACAGTTTGGCTTCGGTCCCTTATCGGGGACTTATTATCAGTCCTCCTTCGTTGAAGATGAATTCTTTATCCCAAACAAATAAGTTCCCGAGACAAGTTGAAGCTTAACCTGCTTGTCATTCTTTTGCACAACCACAATGTTTTCGTTTTCAGAAAGATCTTTTCCGCTTTCTGTTATTCCCGAAGTGCTCAGGATAAGTGTTGCTGCACTGTTTGCCGGAATTTGCACCTTGTATTCCACTTCATCTCCCGCTTTTTTCCAGGCCGAAACAATTTCACCGTATGGACTTTCGTGTTTCGCTTCGAAATGATCAAGCCCTGTCACAAAGTTGGGTTTCAGGATCACATTTTTGAAGCCGGGCCTTTCTTCGTCGGGAAAAATACCACCCAAGGCTTTGTAGTACCAGGCATCGATTTCGCCAAACATGATGTGGTTCATCGAAATATCGCTTTGGGCATTCAGCGGCCAGTTCTCGTAAAACGTGGTGGCTCCGTTTACAATCCACCACCCCCACGATGGGAAAGTCTCCTGCGCGGCCACGTCGTACGCCAGGTCGGGATAGCCGTTTTCACTCAGTGCGTTTAAAATGGCTTTTGTTCCCAGCAGCCCCACATCAATGTGTTTATTATCTGCTTCCACTCTCTTGGCCAGATTGGCGGCTACCTTTTCTCTGATATCTTCCGGAACAAAATTCCATTGCAGCGGAAAACTCAACTCGGTTTGAAGCCAGCTTCCGTATATGCCGGTTTCGCGGTCGAGGTACTTATTGTTCAACGCTGTTTTTATTTTCTCAGCCAGGGCGAAATACGTTTCAGCGTCATCCTTTTTGCCTAAAACTTCAGCTGTTTTAGCCAGAATAGTGGCATCCACAAAATAATAAGCAGTAGAGGTAAATTCTTTAGGCGCTTTTGATTTTACGGGAACCCAATCGCCCAGCCCCCAATCAGTAATTCCGGAAGGATACAACTCACTGATGCGATCAACATAAAGTCTGATGTTTTCGTAACAGTCTTCCAAAATTTTTGTATCGCCGTAAAACAGGTAAATATTCCACGGAATAATCGCAATGGTGCTGGTCCAGTCGGGGCCGTTTGCCCAGGTATATCCCCAGCCATCGGTGGGAATAATTGCCGGAAGCACGCCGTTGGGTTGCTGTTCATCGCGGTGATCGGCCATCCATTTTTCATAAATGGTAATGGCATCGTAGTTATACAAACCGGTTTCAATATTGATCTGTGCATCACCGGTCCATCCGTTTTTCTCGCGTTGCGGACAGTCGGTCGGGTAACCAAACAAGTTGGAAAGGTAAGATGCGTTCGCTGCCTTCCAGGTTTTGTTCAGCGTCTCGTTGGAGGAATTAATGGCTCCCACCGCAGGAACATCGCTGTGCATAAAATAAGCTGTCAGGTTCTTTTCTGTCAGTTCAATGGCTTTGTCAGAAGTCACTTCCACAAACTGAAACCCTTTGTAATTGAATTTCGGCATAAACACATCGTCGTTTCCGCTCAGGATCACAATATCGGTTTGAAACGGATCGGAATCGTCGGTTGGGCGGTAGTGCACATCAATATTCGACATATCAACATGTCCATCGTCATATAAGCGTTCTCCGTGTTTCAATCGAACCGTTGTGCCCTCCGCACCTTTTATCTCCAGCTTTGTTATACCGGCCATGTTCCGCCCAAAATCAACCACATAATTACGGTCGCTAAACTTTGTAACAGTCTTTGCCGGAATTTCAGTAACGTTCCGGATCGGATGTAAAACCTGCGCCGTAATGTTATTCGAAGGTGCATTGGTTTTCATCGAACCTCTCCATTGCGAATCGTCAAAACCTGCCTTGTTCCAGCCTTCCTGCTCCAAACGTGCATCGTAATGTTCAGCCGTATAAATACTATTGAAAATAACGGGCGACAGCGAAGTTTTCCATTCATTGTTGGTTGAAAGGGTTTCCTCCGTTCCGTCTTCATACTGAATCTTTAAGTCCGTACAAAATTTAGGACGTGCCCGCCACGGTGCTTTGTCGAAATACCAAACCGCTGTTGACTGATGATTGTACCAGCCATTCCCGAGAATAACGCCCACCGCATTTTCTCCCTCCGAAAGATTTTGGGTTACATCATACGTTACGTAAAGGACACGGCGGTCGAAACGGGTGTACGTCGGGTCGAGGCGATGATTCCCTACCTTTTCGCCGTTTAAATACAACTCGTACAATCCGGCAGCTGCAATGTAAGCCCGCGCCGATTTAATCTTTTTCCCTATCTTAAATCCTTTTCGGAAATACGGAGCCGGTTTTATGTTGAAGTCGTACGAGTCTGAAATCCAGTCGCCTTTCCAGTTGCTCGGATTCATCATTCCGGTTTCGAAACTGGCCACTTTCGAGTTGGCGGTCCAACTCCCGTTCTGAAGCTGAACTTTAACCTTCCAGAAATACTTGGTAAAAGGCTGCAACCCGGCACCCTCGTATTTTACAGGAATGGTTTCAGCCTGAATGCTGCCCGAATTCCAGGCATCTCCGTTACCGGCTGCAACATTCGAAGAATCGGTTCCGACAATTACCTGGTAGGCTCGTTGCTGAATCCCGGATTCTTCTGCCAGCAGCTGCCAGGTAAATCGTGGATTTTTAGTGTCGATACCAATAGGGTTTACGAGGTACTCACTTTTCAGATTCTCAGGTGAAAAATCAACAGACTGCCGGCTGCATGAAAACAGCAATACAGCCATTAAAACAGGTAAAATGGTTTTCATTGGACTTAGGTTGTTTAT
>JBKDZK010000553.1:0-1948 GCA_047971205.1 Draconibacterium sp. | reverse complement strand
TGCGAACCGGGATGGTCAATCGTGTACAGATCAGGGAAAAATAGATAATCAACACCTTTGGAAACCAGTTCAGCGACATGTCCGGTAATTAATTTTACAGGAAAGCAAGTCTCTTCCATGGCAAATTCCTGTCCCAGCTTGATGGTATCTTCATTGCTCCAATCAGACAACAACACGTTAAATCCCAGGTTTTTGAAAATAGCATTGAACATGGGAAACATTCCATAGGTAAACAAAGCCCTTGGTATGCCTACTGTTTTTTTTGCTGGGTCTATTGTATTGTCGTAATCATCAAATATGGTTTCTTCTATTTTCTTGTTGAAATTGCCGGAATTCGTCTCTTCAACCGCTGTTTTTTGTATTTCATTTTCCTGAGATAAAAGCCCCAGTTTTTCAATCCCAATGAAACTTGTTTCCCTTCCCCTCATTTCATCGCGGGCAATAAGGGCAGCGCCATAAGCTCCGGTTACACTGAAAAAGGGAGTGGTGCTTATTGGCTTTTGAGTTAGAATCCGAAATGCATTTGCTACGCCCTGATTAAAATCAATTCCGCCCTGTAGCATAATTTTGTTGCCAATCTTTTTTTGCCCAACAACCCTGTACAGGTAGTTTTTTGCAATGGAGTAGCACAAGCCAGCAACAATATCTTCTGTTTTTTCGCCTTTCGACAGGCTGGAGGCAATGCTTGTTTTAATAAAAACGGTGCAACGTTCACCCAAAGCAACCGGATGTTCTCCTTTGAAGGCCAACGTTCCAAGTTCATCAACAGGGATATTGAACTCCTGCGCCTGTTCATCCAAGAAGGAACCCGTTCCTGCAGCACAAACCTTATTCATTTGGAAATCGGTAACCCTCCCGTTAGTAATGCTTATGTACTTTGAATCCTGGCCTCCGATTTCGAAAATGGTATCTACTTCCGGATCTATTTTTACCGCTGCTTTTGCTTGCGCGGTAATTTCGTCCTTAATAACATCGGCCCCGATCTGTTGACCAATGAAATTACGCCCTGATCCCGTTATCCCGACTCCGGAAATTTTGAACTCCCCTGTTAACGTACTTCTAGTTTTTTTTAACCCCTCCTGACCCGCTTTCAGTGGATTTCCCTAGGTTCTGATGTATTCGAAAGCAACCACGTCTCCATCAGGATTGATTAAAACCAGGTTGGTACTTGTAGAGCCTATATCTACTCCCAAAAAGAAAGCTTGTTCCGAAGAATTTATTTTTGGAGGGGAGATGACATGCTTTGTTGTAATATCTTCCTGAGCAAGCCGGGATAGTGGAATTAAATCTTCACTATTGGTTTTTTTAGCTGTTTCGTCAAGTGTTAAGCAATCCCAAAAAACCTTCCGAAAATTCAGCCTGAAATTTTCCTTTTTTGCAATCAATGCAGCCCCAATCGAATTGGCAATATCGAAATGTTTGGGAACGATTAGTTCCGACTCCGTTTTATGCAACACATCTCTCAGCGCATCAACAATTGCCTGGTTTTTTACAACTCCACCGATAAATAACATGGGCGATTCAACAGGTAGACGGCGAATTACTGCTCCTTTGTAGTTTTTAACAATGGCATAGGCAACCCCTTTTAAAATATCTTCTGAAGGAAGCCCTTCCTGCTGATGGTGAATAATGTCAGTTTTGGCAAAAACACTGCATCGGCCCGCTATTCGAGGAACCGTTTTTGCCCTTTGAACAAACTCAGAATAATGATTGATGTCGATGTTTAGTCGCGACGCCTGCTCTTCCAAAAACGAACCAGTACCAGCGGCACAGTCCGAGTTCGATGCCATCTGCAACCTATTTCTTTTCGAAATTCTAAGGGTATTTCCTTGCTGCCCGCTAAGGCCGGTATAATACCTGGCGCTTTGCCCTCCAATTTCAATAATAGACTTTACTTCCGGATTCAAGAAAACGCTTCCTTCGATAGCTGCAGCAACCTCGTTTACAC
>JBKDZK010000552.1:0-1870 GCA_047971205.1 Draconibacterium sp. | reverse complement strand
TTTTGGGCAGGGAAAAAAATAAAATCGAACATGCTTATTGCCGATGGCTGGCATCACAGAACCGACGCACTTTCTTCCATCATTGTTCTGATCGGTATTGCTTTGGGAAGCTCTTTTTGGTGGACTGATGCTGTTTTAAGTGCCATTGTCGCGTTGCTAATTGGTTATGCCAGTTACGAGATTCTTGGAAAAGAAATAACTTCCTTACTGGGCGAAAGCCCGAGCGAAGAGTTACTGGTATCGATCAGTGAAACAGCACAGAAAAGCTCCGGAGTCCCCTTACATATTCATCACATTCATTTGCACAACTACGGGCACCACACCGAAATGAGTTGCCATATTAAGCTCCCACCACAAATGACATTGGAAGAAGCCCATGATATTTGCACCGGGGTTGAAAGAGTCATAAAAAAAGAGTTTGGGTATATTGCAACGATTCACCCTGAACCTGTCGAGAAAAAAACTACATTTACCTGAAATTAACTAAATTTTGGGCCCATCAAAGGAGATATCAGACCAGTACCTTGCTTCACGAATAAAAAAGGACGACAAAAAAGCTTTCCAGAAACTTTTTGAAAGATATGCTCCCCGTATATACAATTTTTCGCTTTCATACTTAAAAGATGAGAATGATACGGAAGAACTGGTGCAAAATGTCTTTCTGAAGATTTGGGAAAAAAGAGATTTGCTAAATACTTCTCAAAATATTAAAGCCTTTATTTTTAAGATTGCCGTCAATACCATTTACGATTTCATCCGCCGAAAAAACATTGAGGGCGCGTTTCTGGATTATGCACGCCTGAACTATACGGCCAATGAAAACTACACCTGGCATTCTGTAATTTTTGAAGAAATGCAACAGAACCTTAACGCCCTGCTTGCACAAATGCCGGAACAACAGCAAAAGATATTTCGTTTAAGCAAACTCGAAGGTTTCAGCAACGATGAAATCGCCCAACAGATGAACCTTTCCAAACGCACTGTTGAAAATCATTTATACCGGGCGCTCACCTTTTTGAAAAAACATTTTGCCAGCGAATCCTTTATTGCCCTGCTTTTCTTCCATATAATCTGCGGGTAGGAATTTACTTAATCAGACTTCATTAACAATCATTATTCTTTATCGATTTACAATGAGTAAATCCAACTATTCAAACGTACTTACTTATACCAAGGAAGTGTTTCTACTACCTAAAGTAGTTTTAGTCGGTTTGAATTTAAAAGTCGCCCCACTGATCAGGGCGACTTTTTGTTCGGAACAAAAAAAGATTAACCCGGATGAGTAAATCGACAAACTAAACCGTATTACTATCAATTGAAAAAGGAATGAAAAAACAAATTCACCATATATTCGAAAAAGGGAAAGACCAAAACACAGATACTCCGGAGAGTCAGGAGATGCTTGCACTGTTTCATTCGCCTGAAAACGAATTTGCAATCAAAGAAAAACTTCTGGATGACCTTTCATTAGCAGACAGCAACAATACTTCGGCATCGCCTGATTTTAAAACCATTTTCACCAGGGTCTGGACAAGAATTGAACAAACCAAGTCCCCAAGAAAAGCAAACGTACGCTATTTATCCTACATCGGGAAAATTGCTGCTGCAGTAGTGATTGGCATAATCACCGGAGTATATGCAATGCATATCACTTCAGACTCCAAAGAGCCGGTTTATTATGCCTCTTATTCGCCCAAAGGTTCGGTTTCGGAGATGATACTTCCCGATGGATCGGTTATTTTCCTGAATGCCGACTCACGGGTAAAATACAGCGTAGAAGGAGCAAACGGGAACCGGGAAGTTTTTCTGGAAGGAGAAGCCTGGTTTGATGTAAAAAAAGATAATACCAGGCCTTTTGTGGTTCATACTC
>JBKDZK010000551.1:0-4686 GCA_047971205.1 Draconibacterium sp. | reverse complement strand
AAGTATGGAACTTAAAAAATCGCCGAAAGCCGATCTTGAGAGCCGTAAGAATACTTACTGGTTATTAGGGTTGGTAGTGGCTTTAGGCATCACACTTGTTGCCTTTGAGTGGACCACAAAGCCAAGTAAGGCTGATTCGCTGGGACAGGTTCAGGCACAGGAAGTGGAAGAAGAAATTATTCCGATCACTCGTGAGCAGCAAGTAAAACCACCGCCACCACCACCTCCGCCAAAAGTTGTTGAAGTATTGAATATTGTTGACGACGAGGTGAAGATTGAAGACGAACTCGAGATCGAAGACTCAGAAGCCGACGACAATACCGTGATCGATGTGGCTCCGGTAATTGAAACTGCTGAAGAGGAAGAAGAAGATGAAGCTCAGGTTTTCCTGATTGTGGAAGACATGCCTGAATTCCCGGGTGGTGACCTGGCATTGCGTAAATACATTGCCAACGCTATCAAGTATCCTGTAATTGCTCAGGAAAACGGAATCCAGGGTAAAGTTTATGTAACTTTCGTTGTTGGAAAAGACGGAAAAGTAACCAATGCAAGTATTGCAAGGGGTGTTGACCCGTCGCTCGACAAAGAAGCGCTTCGCGTTGTAAACAGCCTTCCTACATGGAAGCCCGGAAAACAACGTGGAAAACCGGTTAATGTATCGTACACGGTACCAATTAACTTCGTGTTGCAGTAATAACAGAAAGACAATATCTTTGCACTCCTGTTTCTTTTGAGGCAGGAGTTTTTTTGTGATTAAAAATTAGACAATGATAGAAACAGCACCAATAACAGAAAAAGCCGTAATTGTTGGATTGATCAACTCTCAGCAGGATGAACGCCAGGTAAAGGAATACCTTGATGAACTGGAATTTCTGGCTGACACAGCAGGTGCTGTGGTCTTAAAGAAGTTCACCCAAAAGATGGATACTCCCAACAAGGCAACCTTTGTTGGGCCCGGAAAACTGGAAGAAATCGGAAACTACATAAAAGTTGTGGAAGCCGATACCGTTATTTTCGACGATGAGCTTTCGCCCACACAACTTCGAAATATAGAACGTCAGCTGGAATGCAAAATCCTGGACCGCACCAACCTGATCCTGGATATTTTTGCCAAACGTGCACAAACGGCCCATGCAAAAACCCAGGTGGAGCTGGCCCAGTATCAATACCTGCTTCCGCGACTGACCCGGATGTGGACCCACCTGGAACGTCAGCGGGGAGGTATCGGGATGCGTGGCCCGGGTGAAACACAGATTGAAACCGACCGCCGTATTATCCTCGAGAAAATTGCCCGGCTGAAAGAACAACTGGTTAAAATCGACAAACAAAAAGCAACTCAGCGCAAAAACCGCGGAAAACTGGTACGTGTTGCTTTGGTGGGCTACACCAACGTGGGCAAATCAACGATTATGAACATGATGGCCAAATCGGAAGTGTTTGCCGAAAACAAACTTTTTGCAACGCTCGATACAACCGTTAGAAAAGTAGTAATCGAAAACATTCCTTTTTTGCTGGCTGACACCGTTGGTTTTATCCGTAAACTTCCACACGGGCTGGTTGAATCGTTTAAATCGACCCTCGATGAAGTACGCGAAGCCGACATTCTGTTGCACATCGTGGACATTTCGCATCCCGGTTTTGAGGAGCAGATTGAAACCGTAAACAATACATTAAAAGAAATCAATGCCGGCGACAAACCCTTAATCTATATCTTTAATAAAATAGATGCGTTTACCTACGAGGAAAAAGATGAAGATGATCTGACACCGCGTACCAAGGCCAATTTCACCCTGAATGAATGGAAAAACTCGTGGATGGCAAAAGACAACACTCCTGCTTTGTTTATCTCTGCCATCGAGAAAGAAAACATTGATGTATTTAAGCAAAAGATATACGACGAGGTAAAAAAGATACACGTTCAGCGCTTCCCGTTCAACGATTATCTTTATGAAATAACAGAAGAGTAAGGTTTATTCCCGGCAGTTTTTATCTCCCTGCTTATTCAGGCAAACCGAATACAAATCGGTTCTCCTGTCTTTTAGATTACGCACCGCACCAAAAGAGTGCAGCTCTTTTAGAAGGTCAAGATCAGCATCCGCTACCAGTATCATTTCGGTATTGGCAGTGGCTTCTGCTTTGATTCCGTTGGCAGGGAACGAAAAATCGCTCGGGGTAAACACCACCGACTGCGCAAACTGAATGTCCATGTTCTCAACTTTTGGCAAATTGCCGACAGAACCGGCGATCGCCACATAACATTCATTTTCGATGGCGCGGGCGCGGGCGCAATAACGAACCCGCGAGTACCCGTTCTGCGTATCGGTAAGGAAAGGAACAAACAGAATATTCATTCCCTGCTGTGCCAGAATTCTTGGCAACTCCGGAAATTCCACGTCGTAACAGATCAAAACTCCCACCGGTCCGCAATCTGTTTCAAAAACTTCCACCGTATTTCCTCCCGACAAGCCCCACCATTTCGCCTCATCAGGCGTTACATGAATTTTCTCGTAAGTCTCGTACGTTCCGTTTCTCCGACACAAAAAACCAACGTTGTACAATTTCTCGTCCCTCATGGCTGGCATGCTGCCTGTTACAATATTAATATTGTATGAGATGGCCAGTTTCAAGAAACGCTCCTTAATCTCTTCGGTATATTCCGCCAGTTTCCGAATGGCCTCCGCTTCTGTCAGATGATTGTAATCAGCCATCAGCGGAGCATTGAAAAACTCCGGGAAAAGAACAAAGTCGCTTTTGTAACTCGAAACCGCATCCACAAAATATTCCACCTGGGTAAAAAGCTCATTGATATCTTTGTAAAGCCGCATTTGCCATTGTATCAGCCCAATCCGGACAACCGATTTGTGCGCGCCTGCTTTGTCCGAAATCTTCTGGTAATAAATGTTGTCCCACTGAAGCAGGACAGCATAATCTTTCGACTCCTTATCGCCGGGCATGTAACCTTTCAGCACCTTCTTAACATGGAAGTCGTTCGAGAGCTGGAAAGTTAAAGTAGGATCGTACAATTCGCGCAACTTTACCTTTTGAATATATTCTTTCGGCGTAACCTCGCTGGCATGCAAATAATAATTCGGAATACGCCCGCCAAATACGATGGCCTTTAAATTGAGGGTTTCACAAAGCTCCTTCCGCGCATCGTACAAACGGCGGCCAATACGAAGCCCCCGAAAATCGGGACGAATAAAAACGTCAATTCCGTAAAGTACATTTCCTTTCGGATTATGTGTATTAAAAGTATATCTCCCGGTTATTTCCTGGTAGGTATGATCATCTCCAAACAATTCGTATTTCACAATAATGGAAAGTGCACATCCTACCACCACATCGTTTACCAGAACAGCCAGCTGGCCTTCAGGAAAGATCTTTAAGAGCTTTTGAAAATGAAGTTCGCTCCAATAAGCACCCGGCCAGTTGGCATAAGCTTCGATCATTGACTTTTTTAGTTCTTCGTAATCCCCCAGATTCAACTGCCTCAACTCAACGGTATCTATTTGCTCCATAAATTGCTTGTGATTTTGATACTGCTCAATTTACTAAAAAAACCGAAGTCCCAAAACAAAACAATCATGATTGCCGGGAACTATCAGTAGAAATGAAAGTTCAAATGTATACTCCTATCCGGGATTTGTTTTTATCTTTTAATGCAGAATATCCAATGTAGAATTCCCAATATCCAATTTCCTGCATTTTGTTGGATATTTTACATTCAAAATTGATAATTGGATATTTTTTAAGATTGACTTTCAGAAAAAAAGTCCGGGATTACCGGACTTTCTCATTATTTAGTTTTACTTACCTGCTATTTTACTTCGCCGTTGGCCACCAGCCATTCAGCAATCTGTACGGCATTTAACGCAGCACCTTTTTTAATCTGATCACCTACACACCAGAAAGTGATTCCATTCGGATTGGCAACGTCTTTGCGAATTCTTCCCACATAAACATCGTCTTTACCCGAAACAAACAAAGGCATCGGATATTGCTTTTCCGCAGGATTATCCACCACTGTCAAGCCTTCAAAACTTTCAAAAGCAGCTTTCACTTCTTCTACTGAAAGTGGTTTCTCGGTTTCCACCCAGATGGCTTCTGAATGCGCGCGGGCCACCGGAATACGCACACAAGTTGCACTTACTTCAGCTTCAGTGTGCATAATTTTCTTGGTCTCCCAGTTCATCTTCATCTCTTCCTTGGTATAATCGTTCTCCAGGAAAACATCGATCTGCGGGATTATATTCATTGCCAACTGGTACGGGAATTTGCTGATGGTTGGTTCTTCGCCGCTGGCAACTTCCTTCACCTGGTTTTCCAGCTCGGCAATTCCCTGTGCTCCTGCACCACTCGCTGCCTGGTAAGTAGCCACGTGAATGCTTTTGATCGGAGAAAGATCTTCAATCGGCTTCAAAGCCACTACCATCTGAATAGTAGAACAGTTTGGATTGGCAATAATGTTTCTCGGACGATTCAGGCAATCCTCCGCATTTACTTCGGGTACCACCAACGGCACGTCATCGTCGTAACGAAATGCACTCGAGTTATCAATCATGATAGCTCCGTGTTTGGTAATGGTTTCAGCATATTCTTTTGAAATACCCGCACCGGCCGAAGTCAATGCAATATCTATATCTTTAAAATCGTCGCCATGTTTGAGTTCCTTCACGGTTAGCTGTT
>JBKDZK010000550.1:0-2175 GCA_047971205.1 Draconibacterium sp. | reverse complement strand
GAAACAGTTTTTACACTGCAAAAAATTCCGGTTAGAAAATTACAGGCTGCAAGTAGCAAACAGATAGTACAATTTTTCATTCGTTCGATGAGTTTAACGTACCACAATTTTCGTTTGCTGTGATTGAGTTTCTGACTCGTATTTTATGATGTAAACGCCGGAAGTTGCAATACTCAATTGTTCTTTGAATTGCCGGACTGCTTTTTCCTGGATTTTTTGCCCGGTAAGGCTATAAACTCCAATCGTAGTATTTTCGGGCAAAGAACTATTTTCAACATAAAAAGCCTGACCGGCACGTACCGGGTTTGGATAAACCTTCAAATCTGCCCCGTGTTTAATCTCTGACGAGGAGGTTACGTCCCCTGCTTTGCGTACACAGCGAATGGAGCCATAGTGGCGTGAATTCCGGTTTTTACGAACCATCGACAACGACGAAGCGCTAAATACCTGATGGTACCACACCGACGAAGGATCAAAGAAACTGGCTTTATTTCCTTTCTCATCTCCCTGGTCGTAAGCCGAAGTAGTAGTGTTGTAAACGCCGGCCGGCAATATATTAAATCCTACCTGCTTTCTCAACTCGTTGGTTCCTTCCGAGCCTAAGGCTCCTTTCCACCATAGTCCGTCAGTTTCGCTATCCTGGTCGCCACCACAGACCATACACGAGCCTACCTGATCTTCAGATAAATTATATTCCCCTTTTACTGCATCGTACAAATCCGACCAATCCTGGCTGGTGGCTACTCTCCAGCCTTCGGGGCACCAGCTGCTTGCCAGTTCGCTCATGGCGTAAGTAACATACATTCTACCGAAAACTTCACCGGCCGAATCTTTTTCGGTTTCAGGATAAACGCTAAGCACGTATTTGGGCATGTTCGGGTCAGAGGGATTGTTGATGCGCTCGTCGGCATAATTCAGGTTTTCAGTAAACCAGTCGAGCGCTCCGTATTTTTTATAGGAATATGTTTTTCCGTCACGTGTATCGGTAATCGTTCCGGTTGAAGTCGAATAATCGCAGTATTTTTTGCGAGCCTGCCCCCAGTTTACTTCGTTTTGCGCCAAATCGTCATCGGGTGTTGCTTCTCCGATTAAAGGCAGTGGGCACCACTCGGGCAAATCCTGCCCCGTTACTTTGATTACTTCACTTAGCGGATGTGGTAAATCAACCATTTTGCCTGCTTTTACGGCTTTCTCTATCTTTGTATTCAGTATGCCTTTGTCGTAATCGGTGGTTAACCTGATTCCCCATTGGTTAAAAAATTCGCGCAAATCGTAACCACTTATTTTTGAAGCTTTCCATATTAAGTAACGGCGTCTTTCGTTCTCCGAACCTCCAATCGTTCCTTCTTCGCGGGTTACCCGGTGCAGTTTTTTATAAAAATCGTCGCCAAAAATCAGGAACAGTTGTTCCCAGGGCATAAAACGCAGTTCGTCGCGGTTAAAACCGATAACCGCTTCCAGATTGTCCATGTTATATATCCGTTCTTCCAAAGGTAAACTCAGGTAGGTACTCTGCGCTTGTTGCCATCTTTGGGCAGTAGTTCTGTTGTACGAAAAGTTTCCTTTTTGGTGCTGAATGTACCGCTCTACAAAATAGGAGTAAATATTAACCGTTGATTCTGTTGACTGACTTATTTGGTAAGCCGGTTGCTGGTGTTGGTGTCCAACTTCATGGCCCATCATCCACGAGCGATCCCATATTCCTGTATAGCTAAGGTACCGGCCAACGCTCGATGAAGGATAGCCTGTGTAACCGGCAGAACTTGCGTGTGGGCTTGAGCTTGCATTTTCGACAAGCAAGTAACGAATCTCACCGGCTTTTAAACGGTGGTGTACCGGGTTTTCATCTTCGTTATCCAAGCCACTTATTTCGTCTTCTTTTTCAAGCAATAGATGGATAGTCTCCATCCACTTTTTCTTGTCTTCTTTCATCGAAATCGCAATGGCATTTGAACGGGTTGCTCCCACCAGGGCATAATCAGAATAGAAAATAACATCTGGCGTTTGGTATTTCCCAAGCATGGAGGCAAACTCATCCTCGCCGGTTACCCCGAATACATAGCGGGGAGCGCGCACTTGTTCGCTTTCGCCGGTAAAAGTAACCTTTACCTTACCAACGGGGTCAAAATCTTTTTTGCTTGTGGTATAGCTCAAATAGATTAAACCGCCCTGGTG
>JBKDZK010000549.1:0-3669 GCA_047971205.1 Draconibacterium sp. | reverse complement strand
GCAAGTGCGCTGGCCGGAAAAGTGGCTGGTTTGCAGATTAATGTTCAGGATAACGGTGTAAATCCTTCAACTCAAATTCTTCTAAGGGGCTTACGTTCGATTAGTGGCAATAACTCTGCACTGATTGTAATAGATGGTTCGATTGCTTCCCAGGGAGCATTTGACGATTTGAACCCCAACGACATAGCTGACATCAGTGTGCTGAAAGGTGCAACCGCTGCAGCTCTTTATGGATCGAGTGCAGGTAATGGTGCATTGATTGTTACAACCAAAAGTGGTAAAGAAGGAAGTAAATTTGTGATAGGGGTTAATTCTGCTTATACTGCTGAGAAAGTTGCTTATATGCCAGATTTCCAGTCAGAGTATGGAACAGGTTGGGAAGGAGCTTATGACCCGGTGGAAAATACAAACTGGGGCCCCCGCTTTGATGGTACTTTGCGCCAGATTGGGCCGACTTTCCCGGCTGACTATGGATTGGCAACCCAAATGGTGCCTTATGCTCCGGTAAAAGATAATTTGTTAAACTTCTTTACTACCGGCAATACCTATAATAATACGGTTTATCTCAGTGGAAGCAGCAATAACAGTACGTTTTATGTTTCGCTGGGCGATCAGAGATCTGACGGTATTATCCCCGATGATACCTACCGGAGAAACACTTTTAGGGTTAATGCCAGTAAAAAGATTGGAAAAGTAGAACTGAAGGTGAATACCAGTTATTTTACCGATAAAACCGACGTAGTGGGTAATTCAATTGGAGACCAGAATCGTCCGCTTTACTGGTTTATTCTTAATACTTCGGCAAATATTCCACTGGAAACCTATAAAGATTGGCAAAATCCACTGAGCTACGGATATGCTGATAATTATTACAACGCCTATTATCAGAACCCTTATTGGGCAATTGGGACCAACCGAAACATTGATGAATCTAACCGTTTGATCGGCAATATTAGTTTATCGTACGATATTTTGGATTGGTTGAATTTTACCGCACGTGCAGGTGTTAACAATGTTTGGGGAAATGGTAAAAACTGGAGAGCCGCTCAAACCTACGATCCTGATCTGCAAGCAGCAGCAGGAGCTGTTTCTTCGTTTGTGGAAGATACAGAATTCCAAACCAAAACCTATACCGGCGATGCTTTGTTGACCGGTAATTTCAAGTTTCTGGACGACTTTACCTTAAAAGCAATTCTTGGTGGTACCGTTTTCTCTACCGATACCCGTCAGAGTGAAATACGTGCCAATAATCTGAGTATCCCCGGATTTTACGATATCTCGAACGGGACGGGCCAGTTGGTTGGTTCAGTAGATGAATCGCTGAAGAGAACCTTTGGCTTTTACGGTGACTTTACTCTCGGATACAAAAACTATCTGTTCCTGAACTTCTCCGGACGTAATGACTGGACTTCAACTTTAGCCAAAGGGAACAACAGTTATTTCTATCCGGCTGTAGGACTCTCTTTTGTTGCAACCGATGCATTTGAAGCACTGAAAAACAACGAGGTTCTATCGTCAGCCAAAGTTACAATCGGTAACTCAACAGTATATAACGATCTTGACCCGTATCGTATCAACGAGACTTATTCTCAGGGTACCGGTTTTCCGTTTGGGTCGGTTAATGGTTTTTACCTGTCGGGAACAGCAGTTGATGCCAACATTTCGAAAGAGAAAATCAATACCACAGAAATTGGCCTAAACCTTGGATTCTTTAAAAGTCGTATGTGGATAGATGCTTCCTGGTTCAATACGATCACTACTGATTTGATTACATTCACGACCCCGTCTATTACCTCAGCCTCAACCTCGTTCCTGACCAATATTGGGGAACTACAAGGGAAAGGACTTGAGCTTACACTTGGAGGTACTTTATTAAATGTAAGCGATTTCAAATGGGATCTAAATATTAACTACACCTCGAATGAAACCGTTGTAAATGAAATTTACGAGGAGTTGAAAGAAGTCGCCGTCACCACCTCCTCAACCGGTCAGTATGGGATTTATGCAGTAGTAGGCGAGGCCTTCCCGCAAATGAAGGCAAACGTGTACAAACGCGACTCGCAGGGTAGAATAGTAGTTGATCCGGTCAGTGGCCATCCTTTAACAGAAACAGCACTTGCTAACCTGGGGAAAACGACTCCTGATTACATTATTGGTTTAAATACCGTAATTAGCTACAAAGGACTATCGATATCAACAACCTGGGATTATCGTACCGGACACGTCTATTACGAGCAGGGTTCAGATGCAATGGAATTCACCGGACGGTCTATTGCCAGTGTTTCTGCCAACCGTCAGGATTTTGTAATTCCGAATTCGGTCATCGAAACCAGCCCCGGTGTTTATGTTGAAAATACAAACATCCAGGTGAGAGGCGGTCGTCAAAGTTACTGGACGGATGTTTACAACGACGTAAAATCGAACTATGTAAAAGATGCGACTGCTTTAAAAATGAGAGAACTGGCGATTAACTACGACTTGCCGGCCAACTTGCTCGGAAGAACTCCACTTCAGAAAGTTACGATTGGTTTTATTGGCCGGAATCTCCTTACCTGGCTGCCCGCAGAAAACAGGTTTTCCGACCCGGAATTCAATAATACAAGAGATACTGATGATCCTAACTCTATTGGTATCGGCGGATACTTTCAGTCGCCACCGACCAGGTCGTACGGTTTTAGCTTAAATGTAGAATTCTAAAAATCACATCAATATGAAAAAGATATTAAAATATACAGGCTTATTGATGATCGTTATTTCATTTATGTCGTGCAATGATTTTCTTGACGTGAATGACGATCCAAACAATCCGGTAACTGTTACGCCTGATTTGGTGCTGCCAACTGCACAGGTTTATTCTGCTAACATTATTCAGGGAAATACTGGCAGAAGAGCGAACTGTTTGGGAAATATGTTAATGTACAACTGGAGTCAGAGTGATGGCTATTCGTGGTACACTGATGAGTTTAAGTACAATGTTACTTCTTCTTTTTACCAAAATATATTTAACGACAGTTATTCAACAGCTTTAAAGCAGTATCAGATACTGGATCAGTTGGAAGACGAAAGATACTACAACTATAAAGCTATTGCCAAAGTAATGAAAGCTTTCCATTTTCAGTTACTTGTTGATTTGTACGGAGATGTGCCTTATACAGAAGCCCTGTTAAGGAGCAATGAAGCAACACCTGTTTACGATGATGCACAGACAATTTATGAAGACCTGATTTCAGAATTGGATACTGCTATCTTTCTGATCAACAATAGTACCAGTACGTCTATAGTTCCCGGAGCAGACGACGTGATCTTCGAAGGAGATATGACCGATTGGAAAAAATTTGCCAACACAATGAAGTTGAGAATTTTGGTTCGTCAGTCAAGCATGTCGGGAAGAGAAAGCTACATTACGGCCGAGTTTGGTAAAATTGCAAGCGAAGGCTCGGGTTATATTACTGCTGATGTAGGGGTAAATCCTGGCTATGTTAAAGAAGAAGACAAGCAAAGTCCGTTCTGGAACTACTTCGGCTGGGATGCCAGCGGAACCATTACAATGGATAACAACGCCACCTGCGCCACGGACTATGTGCTGGAATATCTGACTACCACCACAGACCCAAGGATTGATTATTTATACGAAGAACCATCTACCGGGCATCTTGGGGTTAAGCAAGG
>JBKDZK010000548.1:0-4196 GCA_047971205.1 Draconibacterium sp. | reverse complement strand
CCGCCAACTGGTCGCAACGTTCGTTGAGCGGGTTGTTGACATGCCCTTTCACCCACACAAATTTAACCAGGTGATTTTTGTAGATCTCCAGAAAACGCATCCAAAGATCGGGATTTTTTTTCCCTTTAAACCGTTTTTTTACCCAGTTGAACACCCATCCTTTTTCAACGGCGTCGGACACATACCTCGAATCGGTGTAAATGGTGACTTCGCTTCCGGGAATTTTGAGCGTTTCCAGGGCAACAATCACAGCAAGCAATTCCATCCGGTTGTTGGTGGTCAGTTTGTATCCTTCCGAGAGTTCTTTGCGGAATTCCCCCGACAATAAAACAATGCCGTAACCACCCGGTCCGGGGTTTCCGCGCGCTGCGCCATCAGTGTATATTGTTATTTTCGGTCGGGCCATCTTTTTTTGAGTACAGAGTAGTGAGAAAATAGTAACGAGTGCAAAATAGGGAGTATTATTCGTAATAAACAAATAAGTGGGGATTGCAGTGTAGGCGTTGACGTTTGGTTCCTGTAATTTTTATTCTCAGTACTTTGGGGATACATTAATCTTTTGGAACGGTGCGTAAATAATATGTCCAGAAAGGACTAAACGTGAATAACCGCCGGTACAACCGGTGGCAGCTGAATGCCTGTATCCTCAACCCTGAAGGGGGTGAACGACGTTTGGCCTTTATCTCATCATCGGTTGGTTTTGGAGGTAGTTTTTTATCTGAATTTATTCAACCCTTTTCAGGGCTGAAATCTACTGACCGTCCTTCACCGTGCGTTTCACACACGGATATTCATATTTAGTCCTTTCAGGACTCCATGCTCATTCCTTTAAATCTGATAAAAAGAAAACCCCGCCAATGCTGACGAGGTTTTACTTCTCATATATTTTCTGAAATATTATCGGATAATTTCCATTTCTTCGATGAGGTGGTCGGCACCGGCATACACATCGATTACCCACAAAACAAAGCGGATATCGACATTGATACAGCGTTGCAGGTTGTCTTCAAAGGCAAGGTCGCCGCTCATGGCTTCCCAGTTCCCGTCGAAAGCAATACCGATCAGTTCACCTTTGCCGTTAATAACCGGGCTTCCGGAGTTTCCTCCGGTGATGTCGTTGTTGGTGATAAAACAAGCGTGCAATGTTCCGTCATCATCGGCATATTGGCCGTAATCTTTTGCCAGCAACAATTCTTTCATGCGGGCCGGTACGTTGAATTCGTAATCGCCCGGGATCTCTTTCTCCAGGTAACCGTTGGTAGTGGTGTAGTACTTGTAGGTTACACCGTCGCGCGGATCGTAATCCAGCACTTTACCGTAAGTAAGACGCATGGTTGAGTTGGCATCGGGGTAGAATTTCTTGTCGGGTTGCATTTCCATTAAACCGGCTACAAATAATCTTTGTCCCTTTTTCAGGATGTCGCTGCGGGTATCAATGGATTCCCTGATCTGGTTGTATTTGTCAAAAACCTCAACCGCTGTTTGAAAGGCCATGTCTTTTCCCAGTACTTTCAGACTTGGGTTGTCCAAAAATGCGAGGTATTCTTCCTGGTTGTCAAAAATGGTTTTTTTGAACAGCTGCTCAGCGAATTTATCGTAATCGCCTTTGTATTTTTTCTGAATAACCTGGTAGCAAGCCGGCTGGAAGATTGCCTTGTTTTCCTGTGCATACACTTCCATCAAGGCAGCAGTCAGTTTCTGGTCGGTAGCGGCATCATAATCCTTGAAATAGCTTTCCGTCATTGCTTTCAGGAAATCAGAGTAACGTTCAATCCGGTCTTTGTTGCCAGCCGGGTCTTTTAACATTTCCATCAGCGGTTTTACACGGTTGGCAAAAGTGAAGATCTCCGGGCCTCTCAGCAAGGCTTCGGTCATAAATTCACGGGCTTTGTCGTTTTCAACATCCGAGTAATAATCTTTTATCAGGCCAAGTGCTTCGCTGTATTTGGCTTTTCTTGCCGGGTCGGCATTCAGCCAGGTAGTGAACTGGTATTCCAGTGCTTTTTTCTGATCGATAACCTTTAGCTTGGTCAGCGCCTGGTTCATCCCGATTGAGTTCTTGTAATAGTTGGCGCTGCTGGCATGTTTCGATGCGTACTGGATTTTTGCTTTTTGGCTCGATGCCATGTAATCGGCAATAATCTCCAGTTTTTTCTCACGAACCACAATGCGCGCAGTGTTGGTTACCCTCATGGTGTAGTCGATGCCGTAAGAAGTTTTGTAGCGGCTGGTTCTTCCCGGGTAGCCAAAAACCATGGCAAAGTCGCCTTCCTGAACACCTTTCAGCGAAATCGGTAAAAAGTGTTTTGGCTGATAAGGAACATTGTCTTCTGAATAGTCGGCAGGTTTCTCATCAGGTCCGCAATAGATCCGGAACATCGAAAAATCGTTGGTATGACGGGGCCACATCCAGTTGTCGGTGTCGCCGCCAAATTTACCCAGTGCCTGCGGAGGAGCTCCTACCAAACGCACATCTCTGAACGTTTCGGTTACAAAAAGAAAGAACTGGTTTGAATTGAAAAAGTCGCGGGCATAAACTTCGTAATGCGTATCGGCTTTGGCTTCTTTTACCAGTTTATCGAGTGCAGCGTTAACCGCTTTGTCTCTTGCTTCTTCGGTCATGTCGTCGTTAACATTCTCCAGAACTTTCGCTGTTACATCTTCTACTCTAACCAGGAAAGTAACTGTTTTACCCGGGTTCGGAAGTTCTTCTTCGCGGCTCATGGCCCAGAAACCATCTTCCAGGTAATCGTGCTCAACACTCGAATGTTGTTGAATTTCGCCAAAACCACAGTGGTGGTTGGTTAACAACAGACCGTCTTTTGAAACCACTTCTGCTGTACATGATCCGCGGTCGAGCGCCACAATGGCGTCTTTCAGGCTTGAGTGGTTAATACTATAGATGTCGTCGGCACTTAACTCGCATCCCATTTGCTGCATCGTATTAATATTCAACTTGTGAATGAGCGATGGCAGCCACATCCCTTCATCAGCTACTACAGTACCGATGGTAAACACGGTAAGTAACAGCAGGAGTTTAATCTTTCTAATCATTATTATTCGTTTCAATTTTGATAAAAGTTGCAAATATAATTTTTCCCTACACTTTGAATAGTGACATTTATCTATTAAATCGATCTGCATAACCAATTTAACACATACATCGGTTGGTATTCAAAAGAAATCAGGTTTTGTCCCGGTCAGGTTTCACCATAGGTATCACACAAAGTGTAAATGTTACACCCTGAGGAAAATTATTTTTTTGTCAGTGTTTTTGTTTGTTGATGGAAGCTCGCTTTATTCGTAAAGGTCGTGAATGTCGCAAAGTGCGAGCTCGGTGAAATAGGAAGCTATTTTATTGCTTACATCTTCCACAAACATCTTTCCTTTTTGGGTAGTGGCTTTTTTCGGATTTCCGATTCCGGTGTCGTCCGATACTTTTTCCCATTGGCGCGGAGCCCAGGCTGTTTTCTCGCGAATGCCTGTCAGTTTATGGGTTTTGGAACTGCCATCACCGGCTTCTTCCAGCGGCAAAACCAGTTCAGGAAAGTAATGCAGGATGATGCTCGTTTCCATTTCGTTGGCATGATCGCCGTCTTCTTCAAAATAGTTTTCACGGGTAGGAACACTGAACCATTCCACCAGCGAAAGAAACATTTCGGGGAATTGCGGTTGAAGTTCCCGGATCAGAGATTTGAAAGTGTTGCCTCCGTGGCCGTTCATGATCACCAGTTTTTTTATTCCCTGACGGTTGAGTGACGTAACAATGTCTTTTAAAATTAAAAGCTGTGTTGACGGAGGGGTGTGCAGACAGAACGGCATATCCACCTGTCCTGTATTCTGACTCCCGAGTGGAATTACGGGCAATACCATCACTTTGGTGCCTGCTTCCCATGCTTTGGCTGCTGCGTCTTCGGCGATTTTTGCCGTTTCCAGCGAGTCGGTTCCATAGGGCAGATGGTAGTTGTGGGGTTCGGTGGCTCCCCACGGAAGTACCGCTACATCGTATTTTGTGTGTTTTATCTGTTTCCAGTTGGTTTGCTCCAGAATGTATGGTTTCATGCGAATGTATATTTCTTAAAAATCTAAAATAAAATAAGAAGAAAGTGATTTAATTTACTTATTTTTAAGTTATTACAAACAAAAACAAGTACAAAAAACAATCACTTTCAGGATGAAAAATACGAATAAAAAGT
>JBKDZK010000547.1:0-2769 GCA_047971205.1 Draconibacterium sp. | reverse complement strand
TTCATAGCCTTCTAACTTTTGTTAATTTGGAAATACAAAGTTAGTTGGCTTAGCTATTTATTCATGTCCTTTTGTCTTTGCCCATTTTTAGTTATTACCTCAATGGTGTGGCTTTCATTCGTTGAATTTTCAAAACCATTTATTTTATTCTTCTTTTCCATAATAGTGTTATTTAAAGTTATGCGTCTTACCATCGTGTCATCCGTTGTTGTTTTGGTGGCGTAAAAAGGGAGTGTGCGGGGGCAGACAAGTTTTTTGCGAAAAATACTATCCGACACGGGAGGATGGAGATTTTTTGCAAAACCGGAGGCCCTGAACTTGTATGCACCTGTACACGGGTTACCTTTGCCACCGGAACTACAATGGACGACGGGAAGGCGGGAATTTAAATTTTACTGCCGGGAAAAGAAAAATACACGGTTAAAGCTGAAAAGCATTTACCCCGTTGAGCTTAGGAAATTATTGCATTATATAGATATTACCAGACAAGCCATTAACCCCAGGTATTATACAGCGATGGGAAAAGGAAAGTATGGCGACAACCGGAGCCATTCTTGCGCGGGCTGCTGAAACGGCTGAACGAAAAGAACGAGAGAGACTGTAGTAAAGCGGTTGCAGGCAGTTGTAAATAAAATAAATCCTGCTTTTTAAAAATGCAGCCGGTCACGGATGATGAAGCAAACTGTCCGGTTTAACTCCATAGCTTTACACTTTAGCCCAATTTTTGTATTCATAAAAACCATCTCAATCAATCTTCCGATTAAATCATCTGAGCTCAATAAGTATAAACAGATAAAAGCCGGAACAATGAAAAACAAATCGTTAAAAACTTTCTTGAATGAATTGACAGAATTGGTCGATCAGAAAGAAGAGGTCCGTATGCAGGAAATGGAAAGATTGATTGAGAAATGGAAAAAAATGATGAAAAAAATTCAATTGGCAGGAAAAAGCCAGGCGGAAGAATACCGGGAATGGCATCATCTTAAACTATCAGTCGAATGGGTTAAAGAAGCCCTGATTATTGAAAAAAAAAGCTTGCCCCTGATTTGCTGGCATTTTTAGACCACCTTGTCCATTATGTGGAAGTTGAAATTGAATGTACAAGATTATGCCAAAGAGAAATCATTGAACCAATCAGGTTAAATGAATATAAAGGGACGCTCCTTACGTGGACAGGTAGCAAACGTGCTTTACTGGAATTGATCTATGCTTTATTCCTTACAATGAGTATTAACCACGGAAAGATTTCGATAAAAGAACTTGTGGGATTTTTTAGCCATACATTCAACATTGCCCTTCCGGGATACCATTCATCAATAAAAAAAATGACTGGTAGGATAGCAGAAAAAGTCCAATTGGAATCCCGTGCCTTTTTCCTTAACGAATTAACAACGGCACTTAATCACAAGCTTGAATGCCTGGATGAAAACTAACAGGTTACTTGCCTGCAAGTATCCCAACTATTATTTGAAGTTTGCCCAGGTTTGTGAAGAATAAAAAAAACAGGTGAAAGATGGACACTGGCAGCGACAAAATTGAAGCATACCTGGAGAAGATATTGGAACAAATAGAATTGCTCCATAAAAAAACAGATAAACTCATGCCTGAAGCGGCAAGAAAAGAACTGAAATTACTGGACAACCAGGATCTTTGCCAGTTATTGAATGTAGATAAACGCACATTGCAACGATACCGGTCAAAAGGAACCTTGAAGTATTTAAGGATTGAAGGGAAAACATTTTACACGATTGACCAGATCAATGATTTCATCAATAAAAAAGAAGATTAATAATTTCAAAAACAAGATCACAAACTCATAATTTATCAATATGTTTTTTTTAGTTTTACCACTAATTAGTTTTTATAAAAACCATCAACCCTTTCCATCATGAAAAGCAAAACCTATACGCCCAGGGATTTTCTGGATATACCGGATAAGGATATGTACCAAAGCGCCGGACATTTCCAATTGTTCATTGACCAAATGGATAATATGCAATCCAATGCATTTGATATTATTTCAAC
The DNA here is from genome assembly GCA_047971205.1 of Draconibacterium sp. Taxonomy (GTDB): domain Bacteria; phylum Bacteroidota; class Bacteroidia; order Bacteroidales; family Prolixibacteraceae; genus Draconibacterium. Next base: position 744 of record JBKDZK010000547.1, on the reverse strand, counting down.
AACCCCGATTGGGGCCAAAATGGACATTATTGACCGCTATAATGGCAATATTCTGGAAACCACAAGCTTTGTTTCAAACAATTATCTTGGGATGAACCGACATCCCAAAGTAATAAAAGCTGCGCAGGATGCCATTGAAAAATACGGTGTTGGAACATGTGCATCGCCCATAATTGGGGGCGCAACAGATATGCATCGGGAACTGGAACGAAAACTTGCAAAATTGCATGATCAAGACGATGCTATCCTGTATTCATCCGGCTATTCTGCCAATATTGGAGCCTTTCAGCTACTTTTGAATAAATCGGACATTGCGATTGTCGATATGTTCGTCCATGCCAGTATTTATGACGGGCTTATAAAAACCAATGTCAAAATATTCAGGCACAATGATCCCGGGTACCTGGAGTCAGTACTAAAAAGAGTTCAGGGGAAGTACAGAAATATTGCCGTTATTGTTGACGGGGTGTATTCGCAGGATGGCGATTTGCCACGCCTGCCGGAAATCGCAGGTATGGCAAAGAGATATGGAGCATATATGTTTGTCGATGATGCCCACGGGACGGGTGTTTTCGGCAAAGACGGCAAAGGGACAGTTAACCATTTCGGGGTGGAAGCTGAAGTGGATATGATTACCGGAACTATGAGTAAATCTATGGGGACGGGTGGAGGATATGCTACAGGGAAAAAACAATTGGTTCAATACCTAAAATATCTTTCACGGGCCAATACATTTTCCGCATC
>JBKDZK010000546.1:0-3161 GCA_047971205.1 Draconibacterium sp. | reverse complement strand
CCAACGCTTCGTTCCTGGATGCCCATTTCATCAATCAGCTCAGCCAGAATCTTATGCACCACCCCGTGCGAGCAGCCCGGGCAATAGTGCATTGGCGTATCAGTCAACAGCTTTGTTTTTTGATAAACCAGGTTCTCGGGTTTTAAAATATCCTGAATATCCATCGTACCTTCTGTTTTAGTAACTTCTTTTAACTCCATAACTTAACTCCCATGAAAATTTATCTTCCAAAGCTTCCACAACTTCCGTAGGGGTTGGGATAATACCTCCCATCCTTCCGAAATGATCTACACGCGCATTGCTTCCGGCATCGTAAACTGCCAGTTTAATATCTTCCACCATCTGGCCGGCACTCATTTCCACCGAAAGGAATCCGGCAGTTTTGCGGGCCAGTTCTTTGATTATCTTTTTAGGAAAAGGGAACAGCGTGACAGGCCTCAGTAACCCTACTTTCAGGCCTTTTTCACGGGCCACTTCCACTGCTTTCTGGCAAACGCGGGCAGCGGTACCGAAAGCAACCAGGATAAACTCGGCATCATCGCACTGAATGGCTTCGTAACGCACATCTTCTTCTTCCATCTTCCGGTACTTAGCCTGAAGATTGATGTTCCGCACTTCCATATCGTTTGACGCCATTTCCAGCGACGTAATCACATTCTTTTTGCGCGAAGCAGGTTTTCCGGTAGTGGCCCAATCGCCGTTCTTCTCTGCCACTTCCTCTTTTGTCCAGCGTGGTTTGTAATCGGCCAGCTCCACTTTTTCCATCATCTGACCAATGGCACCATCGGCAAGAATCATGGCCGGATTGCGGTATTTAAAAGCCAGTTCGAATCCAAGATCCACAAAGTCGTTCATTTCCTGTACCGAAGATGGCGCCAGAACAATCAGTTTATAATCACCGTGGCCTCCGCCTTTTACTGCCTGAAAGTAATCGGCCTGCGAAGGCTGAATGGTTCCAAGCCCCGGACCGCCACGCTGTACGTTTACCAACAGGCAGGGCAACTCGGCACCCGCTAAATATGAAATTCCTTCGGCCATCAGGCTAATACCCGGACTGGAAGAAGAAGTCATTACTTTTTTTCCGGTTGCTGCCGCTCCGTAAACCATGTTGATGGAAGCCACTTCGCTTTCGGCCTGCAGAACCACCATACCGGTTTCCTTCCAGGGCTCCCGCACCATCAGTGTTTCCATCACTTCCGACTGAGGTGTGATAGGATAGCCAAAATATCCGTCGCATCCGCAACGAATGGCGGCTTCAGCCAGCACCTCATTACCTTTCATCAATTTTATTTCGCCCATATCGATAATTCTTTATTTCATTTCGTCTATAATTGTTTGTTTAAATGGCAACTCATGCAACTCGCACGAGAGTCATTCTCCTGTGTGACAGGATTTACCTTGCTCGTTTCATATTTCTTATTCGATGTTCCTTATTTCAACTCTCTTCTTTCCAAATTCCATTATTTCAAAATGCCGCTATTTTTTCTGGCGGTTTCAATACTTTTCAAAAAAATGGCGATTAACTCATTTGGCTCATCAACTGTGGGTTTAACTTCGTCATCCGGCAACAAAGGTTTTCTTTTGATTATTTTTAAACAAACCTATAAGCCTGTCTTCCAAATCATATTTTACTTTATCCACCATTAAACTGAATTTGAATATCGAATAAGAAATAAGGAATAATCAATTCAAAACATAATTCAACTCGCTTTCGTACGGTAAACCGTAATACAGGTGTCCGGACAAACCACGCCGCAATTGGCACATCCAACACACGCCTCCGGACTTTTCATATACGAATAATGATATCCTTTGCTGTTTACCTCGAAATGAAGCGCCAATACATCATGCGGACAGGCATCCACACAAACACTGCAGCCTTTGCATTCTTCCTTATCGACGACAACTGCTCCAATTACTCTTGCCATATCTATAATTTTTGTAACAAATTTAACGATTCAATCCCTTCAAAAAACTCATAAAAATCAGTTATTTACATCAAAAATAATAGTGATTCTAAATCCTAACATTATCCGGAAATTTGCTTTCAGATTACAGCTTTGTCACAACTTTTCTTTTTGAGTTCTCACTTTTGTAAACAAAACTATTTTATACAACATGAAAATTGTGCAACTATTGTTGCTTTTCGGAAGAGCGTAAGATTAGATTATGCAAGATTTGAGTTTAATGGAGATCGAAAAGTGATTGATAAAGATCGAAAGAAGATTGATGGAGATAAATTATTGTCCACTGAAACCTGAAGCTTGAGGCCTGAAGCTTGCTACTTGCAGCGCACATCTCACAAAAGCTAAAGCTTATAAAGTATCCGCGTAAGTATGTTCCGGTGAATACCTAAATAAGACGCGATGTGCTGACGTTGCACTTTTTGTGCCAGCTCGGGGTAATCGCCAAAGAATTTCCGGATGCGTTGTTCGGCATTTAGTGATTGAAACGAATGGATGCGATCCATGGCCTGTATGTAGCTTTCTTCTGCTAAAATACGAACCGTACGTTCAAACTTATGGTTCGTGTCCAGCAATTCTTTAAACTGCTCTTTTTCGATGTAGATCAGCCTCGAATCTTCGTACGCGCGAATACATTCGGTAGAATCTTTCCCCAGCACAAACCCCCGGTGGTTGCTAACGATAAAATTGTTGGGTGGAAAAAAGAACCGCGAAACCCATTCCGTTCCGCTGTCTGAAAGATAGGTTGCATACATAAGCCCGTCGAGCAGAATCCCTATTTTATGGTTCTTCTCGCCGTAGTCGATAAACAACTCGCCTTTAGGGAGCAATACCGGTTCGCTGTTCAGGTTGAAATCCGTTAGTAATTTCAAGGTGTGCTCATATCGGGTAATTATTTTGGTCTTATCCATTTTCTGTTCTCACCTCCGTATTACTTTTCGATGTGATTCTCTGTTTAGTCCTTTTTCGAAAAATTCTCGTTAAACAGTCTCAACCGGGTATCCAGATCGGCAAACTGGCTTCGCTGTACAAACGACACGCAGGCCCTGTTTCCTTCTTCGCTGCTACCCGTATTATCGAGCGCAATGGCACTCACACCGTAATACAACAGGTTCTCCACAAAATCGTTCCCGGTCATTACCGGGTAACCAAGGGTAGAGTCGTATCCATCAGACTTGGGAACACCAAGATCGGTCT
>JBKDZK010000545.1:0-7564 GCA_047971205.1 Draconibacterium sp. | reverse complement strand
ACACGCTTTTATTGATGCGCGCGCCCAGCACATTGATCGAATTTTGATCCCGGATACTTTCATCCAGCTTTTGTTGTGTTTCGTTCACCAGTGTCTGCCTGGCTGCCAGCTCTTGTTTTTGCTGATCAATCTTGCTTAATCCGTTGTTCACTTCTTTCTGCAGGCGCGCAATGGTATCGGTCATAGCTCCGTGAAACTGGTCGAGCTGGCTTGGGCTCATAAAATAATTCCCACTCCAGAAATTCAGATTTTCTTTAAAAACTTCGTATTGCTGCTCCAAACTCTTTTCCTGTTTCCAGGCATTGGTGTCTTTCGCGAATGTGTCAGAAATCAGGGAGGTAAACAAAATGGTCAAAAATAATAATCTCTTCATACGGCATATTTGAATACACTATCAACGAATAAATATTGGCCTTGTTGCCCAAAAAATAAGAAAACAAGTCCCTGATTACGATTCGAAATTTTAATTACAAAGAGCCCGGCTTTTTCGACTACATTTCAGCCCCCAAACTTTAGGAGGAAAGTTCTTTCCCTCTTCAAGCAAACGTACCAGCCGCCACTTGGCTTTTTGGGAGCCCTTGCCAACCGACTGATCATAAAAAAGACACTAGCACAGATTTTTGCGTACAGAAAAGCCGCTCTCGAAACGATATTCGGGAAACTGGATGATGCTTAAACAAAACTACCAGACTTATTTCCCCCTGAAAAGATGAAGAAAGCCGTGCTTGGTCTGTTTTCGCCCGTCGCGGCCACGTCCTACCACATCGTAGTAATACACTCCGGGACTTGCTTTCTGACCACCAATATTCCCGTCCCAAACAGCTTCTGTCCGGGCATTTTCGGGATCCTGAATGTCGCCGCTTTTCCAGGTATGAACACGTTTGCCCCAACGGTTAACAATGGTTATCTCAATGTTCTTCATCGATTTAAACATGATCACAAACTCATCGTTAACACCGTCTCCGTTTGGCGTAAACACATTGGGCACCACAACTGACGAAGTATCTACTACAATTAATTTTTCGAGTGCAAAAGTATCCACACAGGTATGTGTTTGCGTTACTTTCTTGGCTACAAGTTTCACCAGGTATCTCCCGGAATTCTGATAGGTGTAAACTGGCGAATCGTCATAGGCAACAATCAGAATACTGTCTACCGGCTGACTGGCTCCCTGCGATTCATCGGTTATTTCATCCATATCACGGTAAAAAAACCATTCGTAATAGCCCGGGGTAGCATTTCTTGATGTATTGGTAAATGTTACTATCAGTGGAGCCTCACCTTCCATCGGGTTTGCAGTAAAACTGGCTTGGGTCACCAGCGATTCATAAGCAACCGTTGACCGGGCTTCGCAACCGTATTTATCGTATACCCGCAAAGTGAAATTTCCATCTTCCGCTGGCGGATCAAAAAATTCGGGATTTAACAGGGAACTTACCACCTCTGAACCATCCAGCCATTGAACTTTTACATCTTTGAACAGATCCACCGGAGTGTTGTCACTTAAATCATAATAGGTAAGTGTGGCTGCCCTGAATGCTCCGGCAAGGCTGAAAGACTCACAGTCAGAACTTGCAACAGATCCTTCGGCAAGGGTCCAGTTATTAAAAACCCAGGCCCGGTGTATAATGGTGGTACCTCCGAGCGTAACCGTAGCGCGGTAACAGCCATTTCCTAAATTGCTGATCGGGTGCGAAGCGGCATCGGAACTTTCCTGCGCAAAAAACTCGAAGGTTGCTGTTTCCTCGTTGTATTTTTCCCAAAGAAAAGTTTTTGTTCCCTCCAACGCAGTTGAAACGGTAAGCGCCCCAACTTCCACTGTCGAATCGGTTGTGCAAAAAATAAAAACATCATCGTTTTCCGAAAAAGCAGGATATTGGGTTACATCGCTGCCTGTGGATTGCGGAGCCGTGATTTGCGCGTTCAAAAGTTGAGAGAACAAAATCAGAATTCCTGCCAAATAGAGACTTCTCTTCATAAAACCTTCTTCTTTGAGATACAATATTAACGTATAAATTTTATTTAATTGCGTGCAGCCGGCAAAAAATCAGGACTTAGTGCCGCCTCCACCGGGCAATAAAAAGCAAGATGAACCGCCCGTCCGGATAATTTGTTGATAAAAGCCACTGCGAAATAAGGTGATTAGATATACATCCTCTATTTTTGTGGCATTGAACAGAAAGGATTAAACGTGCTCGATTATTTAAAAGAATTAAATGAAGTTCAGCGGGAAGCGGTGGTACGCACCGAAGGCCCGTCGTTGGTGATTGCCGGTGCAGGCTCGGGAAAAACAAGGGTGTTGACTTACCGCATTGCCCATTTGCTAAAACAGGGTGCCCGCCCGTCGAACATTCTCGCGCTTACTTTTACCAACAAAGCAGCCCGCGAAATGAAAGACAGGATTGGCCGCGTTGCCGGCGAAAACGTTGCCCGCTACCTGTGGATGGGAACGTTTCACAGTATTTTCTCCCGCATTTTAAGGGCAGAGCACGAAACCATCGGTTATCCTAGTAACTTTACGATTTACGACAGCTCCGACAGCAAAAGCCTGATAAAAACCATTATCAAGAATTTTCAGCTCGACGACAAAACGTACAAACCCAATGTGGTGGCCAGCCGTATTTCGATGGCCAAAAACAACCTCATTACCCCGATGGCCTATGCCAATTCTCCCGAAATTCGTTCGGCAGACAAAAACATGCGCATGCCGGCTATCTCGGAGATCTACAAGGAATATGCAAAAAGATGCCGCTTGTCGGGCTCGATGGACTTTGACGACCTGTTGCTGATCACCAATCTTTTGTTTCGCGATCATGAAGAAATTCTGAAGAAATACCAGGAACGTTTTGGCTATGTGTTGGTGGACGAGTACCAGGACACCAACTATTCGCAATACCTGATCATCAAAAAACTGGCCGCCAAACACAACAACATTTGTGTGGTGGGCGACGATGCACAAAGTATCTATTCGTTTCGCGGGGCGCGTATCGAAAATATTCTCAATTTCAAAAACGACTATCCCGATCACCGGGTATTCAAGCTGGAGCAAAACTACCGTTCTACGCAAACGATTGTGAACGCAGCCAACAGCATCATTGCCAGAAATAAAAAACAAATACCCAAAAACGTTTTCTCTGAAAATGCCCTGGGCAAACCCATTAAAATCCTTTCGGCACTCACCGACAACGAAGAAGGATTTCTGGTGGCACAGGAAATTTCACAGCTTCAACTGCGCGATCATTACCAGTTTGAAGATTTTGCCATTCTTTACCGTACCAATGCGCAATCAAGGATTTTTGAAGAATCACTGCGAAAAAGAAACATTCCCTATAAAATTTATGGAGGACTGAGTTTTTACCAGCGGAAAGAAATCAAAGACCTGCTGAGTTATTTCAGGATGACCATTAACCCCGACGACAACGAAGCACTAAAACGGATCATCAATTACCCGGCGCGCGGAATCGGGCAAACAACGGTTGGCAAGCTCGAAGTCTCGGCAGTGAACAACGAAACCTCGATTTGGAGAGTTCTTTCCGCACTTCCGGAAATCAACCATGCTCAGGTAAACAAAGGCACAGCAACCAAACTGATGGGTTTTGTCGCCCTGATCGACCGTTTCCAGAAATTGTCGCAGGAAAGCGATGCTTTTGAAACGGCCAAAACCATTGCCGAACAAACAGGTATTTTAAAAGACCTTTACAACGACAAATCGCCCGAAGGACTGAGCCGCCACGAAAACCTCCAGGAATTGCTGAACGGTATTCAGGAGTTTTCGATTTCAGCCAAAGAACAGGGCGATCCGGATAAACTGGAAAACTACCTTGAAGATGTGGCTTTGCTGACCGATCAGGACAACGAAAAAGACGAGGACAAAAACAAGGTAACGCTGATGACCGTACACTCGGCCAAAGGGCTTGAGTTCAAAAACGTGTTTATCGTGGGGATGGAAGAAAACCTCTTCCCTTCGCAACGCCAGGGGGAAAAAGCTACGCAGGAATCGCTCGAAGAGGAACGCCGTTTGTTTTACGTAGCCCTTACCCGTGCCGAAGAAAATGCCTGGCTTTCGTATGCCAACCAGCGCTACCGCTGGGGCAGCCTGGATTTTTGCACGCCCAGCCGTTTTCTCGAAGAACTGGACGAACGCTACACCGAAGGACAAGTTCCAACGGGTGTTTCGGGAAGAGCCTCTGCCGAACAAAGCAACGTATCGTACAGCAGTCCGGCACAGCGTTTTGCCCAAAAACAGCCATCTTCTTCCTTTAAAACACGCGAGTCGCAAAACATTTTAAACAAAAAACTCGTTTCTCTCAAAGAAAGTGGCCGCGCACAGGATACATTCCAGGGAGACGATCCCGGAAAAATCCAGGCAGGCATGACTGTACAACACCAGCGTTTTGGTGAAGGAAAAGTTCTGAAAATTGAAGGCATTGCACCCGATCTCAAAGCGACTGTATTTTTCCGAACAACCGGACAAAAGCAATTACTTTTAAAATTTGCCAAACTCCGGATCAAAAGCTAAACAGGCTTTCGGTGAAAAATATTCGCGAATTGACAGGAAATCATTAGTTTTGCAGCATCACTTCGGAACAATTCCTACATTTACACGAAGATTAGACATCACTTAAGATTTTTTAGATGGATTACAATTCGAAAAGAAAAAAACTAGCCCTTCCTGAATACGGAAGAAATATACAAAACATGGTCGACTATTTACTGACCATTGAAAACCGCGACAAAAGGAACAAATCGGCACAAACAGTGATCGATGTAATGGGCAACCTCTATCCTTTCCTTCGCGATGTTCCGGAGTTCAACCATAAACTGTGGGACCACCTCGCCATTATGGCCGACTTCAAACTGGATATCGACTATCCGTACGATCCGCCAACACCCGATCGCCTGTTGGAAAAACCCAACAGGGTTCCTTATAACCAACACTATATTAAGTACAAACACTATGGAAGAACCATGGAGTTACTGATAAAGGAAGCTGACAAATATGAAGGTGAAGAGCGCGAGATCATGATTGGGCAGATTGCCAACCAAATGAAAAAATCGTACCTGGCCTGGAACAAGGATGCCGTGGAAGACGAAAAGATATTTGGAGATCTGGAAGAACTGTCGGATGGTAGACTGGTTATTAAAGAAGGCACACAACTGGCCGATACCAAAACATTAGTAGGGAAAAAGAAAAAGCCGGTAGTCTCCAACAAAAAGAAGAAATAGCGGTTTCATTCTCAAATCCCAAAACTATGTCAACTTTTAAAATCGAAGGAGGCTACTCGTTAAAAGGAGACCTTAAACCGCAGGGTGCAAAAAATGAAGCACTCCAGGTAATTTGCGCCGCCTTGTTAACCGATCAGGATGTTTTTATCGACAACATTCCGGAAATCCGGGATGTTTTGAAACTCATTGAAATCCTCGGTAGCCTGGGTGTAGAAACAGAAAGACTTGGAGAGGGACAATACCGTTTTAATGCTTCCGACGTAAACCTGGAGTTTCTAAAAAGCCCGGAATATACACAACAAGCCATTGGTTTGCGGGGATCGATCATGATTATCGGCCCGCTTTTGGCGCGTTTCGGACAAGGCTTTATTCCGCAGCCCGGAGGCGACAAAATCGGCCGCAGAAGAGTGGACACCCATTTTATCGGGCTTCAGAAACTGGGGGCCGAATTTACCTTCGATAAGGAAAACCAGTGGTACCTGGTTTCGGCTCAAAAGCTGACCGGGAGCTACATGTTGCTTGACGAAGCGTCGGTTACCGGAACTGCCAACATTGTAATGGCTGCCGTACTCGCCGAAGGAATCACCACCATTTACAACGCCGCCTGCGAACCCTACCTGCAGCAACTGTGCAAAATGCTGGTTTCGATGGGCGCAAAAATCACCGGAATAGGCTCCAACCTGTTGAGCATCGAGGGAGTTGGCTCGCTGAAAGGCTGTAAACACCGGATCCTTCCCGACATGATCGAGGTAGGGAGTTTTATTGGCCTGGCTGCCATGACTGCGTCGGAGATCTGCATTAAAAACGTTGGGATCGAACATTTAGGCATCATTCCCGAATCGTTCAGAAGACTTGGGATCAATGTTGCGCAGGTGGGTGACGACCTGTTGATCAAAGATACCGACCACTACGAAATAGAATCTTATATCGATGGATCGATTATGACCATTGCCGATGCACCGTGGCCGGGACTGACTCCCGACCTGCTGAGTGTTTTCCTGGTAGTGGCCACGCAGGCAAAAGGAAGCGTGCTCATTCATCAAAAAATGTTTGAAAGCCGCCTTTTCTTTGTGGACAAACTCATTGACATGGGTGCGCAAATCATCCTTTGCGATCCGCACCGCGCCACTGTGATCGGGCTCGACCGCAAACACAGCCTTCGTGCCACCAAAATGGTATCGCCCGATATTCGTGCGGGTATTGCCCTGTTGATTGCTGCCATGTCGGCCAAAGGCACTAGCCTGATCGACAACATCGAGCAAATAGACAGAGGCTACGAAAACATCGACGGAAGGTTAAACGCGCTGGGCGCAAAAATCACCCGGATCTGACCGCCAAAAGAAAAGGTGTGAAAGAACAAAACGGGAGCTTTTCCGTTACTAAAGTCAGATTATTTATCTTTAGATCTTATAAATTTTGAAACAGAAAATGAAGAAATTAGCACTTATCATCGTCGTTTTGTTTCTGGGAACAGCAGGACTGAATGCCCAGCAACTCGGAATCGGAATTGGCAATAAAGCGCCCGAATTGGTAGGCACAAGCCCCGATGGAAAAACCATTAAACTTTCGGATACAATAGGAAAAGTTGTACTGCTCGATTTTTGGGCAGGTTGGTGTGGCCCCTGCAGAAGGGAAAATCCCAATGTGGTAAAAGCTTACAACCATTACAAAGACAAAAAATTCACCGTAGGTAAAGGTTTTGCTGTTTTTAATGTTTCGCTCGACCGTACTGCTGACCAATGGAAAGCAGCCATTAAACAAGATAAACTCGACTGGCCTTACCACATCAGTGACCTGGGAGGATGGAATTCGAAACTGGCAGCCATTTACCGGATCAGAACCATCCCGTCGAATTTCCTTTTGGATGAGAACGGTGTAATTATCGCTAAAGACCTGCGTGGGCCGGCCCTGGAAGCCGCCCTCGACAAATACCTGAAATAGGCTGAAAAAGAGACTATTTTAAGAATAAACGAATTCATACAAATTGACACTTGACGCTTCTGTCGGGTGTCAATTTGTCTTTTATATTTGCATGGCAAACAATTTGCGATACAATCGTAGCAATTTACCCCGTATTTACTGTTTCTGCCAAAGAAACCAAGTAATTACGGGATATTTGTAGTGGAGTTTTTTTCGCTTCAAAAAAAAGAAACAGGGTAAAAAAACAGACTATTAAAATTATGTGACATTTTTGATGTACAAATTCATAAAAAAGGTTAAAAATGGCAGAAGAAAAAATTTCAAATGAAACCACTTCGGAAGAAGTAAAAGATACCAATCAGGAAACAGCAGACAACGGCGCGCAAAAGGAGCACGCTGCCGAAGAAAAATCGGATAA
>JBKDZK010000544.1:0-2548 GCA_047971205.1 Draconibacterium sp. | reverse complement strand
TTAACCAAAACATCATCGCTACGCGATTTTTTCAATGAGATGAATCTCATTTCTACCATAACATCGTCGCTACGCGACTTTTATTCGTACCGCAATGCCTCCACCGGATTTCGTGTAGCCGCCCGCCAGCTCTGCCAACTCACTGTTAACAGCGCAATACCCAATGCCAGGACGCCGGCCAGGGCAAAAATCCACCAGCTTAAGTTGGTTTTATAGGCAAAGTTTTCGAGCCATTTGTGTATGGCGTAGTATGCAATTGGTGTGGCAATAACAAAGGCAATGGCTACCCATTTAATAAAGTTGCGGTTAAGCATAGCAAGTATTTCAGAGATTTTAGCTCCGTTTACTTTTCGGATGCCGATTTCTTTTATCTTTTGCTGGATATAGTACAACGACATGGCAAATATACCCATCGACGAGATGATGATCGATAGCAAAGAAAAAGCCGCTATTAATTTTGATTGCCTGACCTCGGTGGTATACCACAGGTCCACGCTGCTATCAACAAAGCCAGATTCCATAGGTTTGCCCCCGGTAAATGTAGCCTGTTTTTCTTTGATCCTTCTTACTGTTTCAACCAAATTCGCACCGCTAACTTTCACAACAATGCTCCATGGGTAGTCTTTTTCGTCGAGCTGCCGGATTATGGCCGGCCCAACTTGGGTGTGCAACGAGGTAAAATTGAAATCTTCGACAATGCCCAGTATCGGCACCTCTTTGTCATAATATCTGATCGTTTCCGGCTCCTCGCCTAAATCAAGTGTTTTTATTGCTTCCCTGTTTATCCAAACCCCGGCTTTGGAATAAGCAACCGTTGTATTTTTCACCTTAAACCCAAAAGTTTTCAGGTACAGGCTGTCGCCCATAAATTCCTGAAAACTTACAGGTTTGTCGTTATAGGTAAACGATTGGTTATTCCCCCCATCAACCGGCATCCCACGGCAATAGGTAACAGCTTCGACCCCTGGAACAGACATTAACTCGCTTCGGAATGCAGCTTTCTGAGTAGCTTCAATCGTATTATCCATCCAAAACAAATTATTGGTAGCGAAGCCCATATTGTAATTTTGCATAAATTCCGATTGTCTGTTTACAGCCAAGGTGCTCACCAACAACACTATAGCTACAACATACTGAAACCCGATAAGAATTTTAGAATAGTTGGCACGGCTTTTAAACGAGAAACTGCCTTTTACCACTTCTATCGGGTTAAACCTGTTAATTACTAATGCAGGTACAATTCCGGAAATAAATCCGGTTAATACGATTACCGCAAACGATACCGCAAGCACGGAAGCGTTAAACTGACCGGCCAGGTTTAAATCGGTATCCATTTGCTGATTAAAGAAAGGCTCGGCTAATAAGGCCAACATCCCGGCAAAACAGGCAGCAACAATGCTCAACACAACAGATTCGGAGATTTGTTGCGCCAATAAGCTACCTTTCGAACTACCAATAAGTTTTTTAATAGCAATTTCTCTACTACGGTTTCCGGTTTGGGCAACGGTAAGGTTTATGTAATTAATTATAGCTATCAGCAAAATAAGGACGGCGATACCCCCAAACATAAAAACCGTATTTCTATTATTTTGCCTGATGGCCCGCCCCATTGAATTGCTAAAATAAATATCTGCCAAAGGTTCAAATTTCAATTCTTTTGCGAACCCGCTATTATACATCCAGTAGTTTTTTTTAAATTCTTCGAATACAACGGGTGCTTTTACCGGTAAGTCTGTCCCCTCTTTAGCAAGAAAGTAAACACTAAAAGAGCTGTTGTTGTTAGTTGTTAACAACTGAGGGTAATCCCAAAATTCGGCAAGCTTGTCGAAAGGCACAATAATATCGAATTTTTCGAACATTGTTTTTTGCGACATGTCTTCAATAACTCCGGAAATCACAAAGGGGGTATCTTCAAGGCTGAACGATTGCCCAATCGGATTTTCATTCCCAAATATTTTTCGGGCAAACGATGCTGATAACACTGCCTTATCTTTAGTTTCGAGAACATGGTGCGGGTCGCCTTTCAATAAGTGGAAGGAGAACATGGTGAAAAATGCAGAATCGGCCAGCAGATAATTAGCTATTAGCTTTTTATTGTCAACAAATTCGGCTGAACCGGTCATTTCTGCAATCCGTGTATAAGATTCTACTTCAGGTAACTGATTTTTTATCCGCTCTCCGGTTGGCGGGCTAAACTGTGCCCCATTTTCGCGGTATAACCTGTAAATCCGGTCTTTGTTAGTATGAAACCGATCAACCGATAATTCTTGTTTTATGTACACGCTAAGTAGCAGAACAAAAGTTAACGATACTGCAAAACCTGCAATTGTAACAAAACTATACAGCTTATTTTTCCCCAGAAATTTGAAAAATGCTTTTAATGAATGGTTTCTCATTGCTAACTGTTTGTAATCCTCCCTCTTCCGGGGGAGATAGTTATTAATTAAGTTTTACTTCGAGTTAAACCCTCGATATTCAAGTTATTAAAGCAGTATCTCCCCCATTTCCTTTTTCACCTCTTCGGTAATAATCATTCCGTCGAACAGGT
>JBKDZK010000543.1:0-1635 GCA_047971205.1 Draconibacterium sp. | reverse complement strand
ATTATGGTGTCTTTATGTTGTCTTATAATGAACATCCAATACGATGTTCCAGCGTAGAGCTGCTTAAAATACCGCCTGGTATTTGTATTGTTGCCACCGTCTTTTGTTACCTGCACAGAAGGAGGCATAATGGTTGATGCGCTTAATCCTGGCCAGCCCGGTACTTGCACTTCTATCCGGTATTCACTCCCTGTTTCCGGAGTATATTTTAACTGCCACCGCGAATAGCCTGTCTTTTCAAAATGCCCCACTTCGGCATCGTTGCAAAATAATGTTGCCGTGGCAGTTTCTACTTCATCGTAATAAAACTGGTTTAAAGGATTGCTGTAAGTAAGCCCGAGCGTTTGGACACTATCGGGTGTAAGCATGCAGTTGACTACTATTTTTTCGTCCCTTTTTTCTTCAAGGTCTATGTCTTTTACACATGATAAACACAGCACGAGGACAGATAAAACAGCCCATAACTTACATTTTCCCTGGCTACCCATTGCAGATGATTTAGCATGTGTATTATTGCGACTGCCCATAGAGGTCTTCCCCGATGATGTATTGCAGTACCATATTGTCACCTTCGCGTTCTTTTGCATAGGCATCACGACAAAGGATATTGGCGCTACAGTTTTGCCCGGACAGAAAAAGTAATTGCCTGTCGCCGTTGAATATAATCTTTGCAGAGTCGGCAAGCCCCCGAAAAGGCTCGTTGCTAACACCTTTGCAAAAATCACCAACACAAACGTAACTCATCTCAGAAATATCTGAAGAACTGATATTTATAGTATCAGTTGCATGGTTTCCGGTTTGTGAGATGCCTTCGCCATAAACAATTACCTTAACCTGATAAGAAGTATTGTTTTTATAACGGAATACATTTTGTAAATCTTCTTCTTCACTGTTACAGGCCACAAGAACCATTAAGAGAAATAAATAAGTTAGTGTTTTTTTCATTCGTTTATGTTCGTTTAATTGGCTAAATATGTTTGTATGTTATGGCAACAGGGTTACTGTTTCCGTGGTATCGCGCAATATTTCGCCACCTGCCATCTCCATTTCTATTGCAAAGCGGGTTTCAATAGGGGCTTCGAGCGGAACAGAGGTAAAGCGCAGGTATAAAAAAGCTGAGGCTATGGGGCGGTAAGCCAGATATTGTTCGAGGCTCCAGCCTCTTTCTATTGAGCCAATTAACTGCTTGTTGTAACTAAACATAAAGCTTTGATAAACCGGGGTGCCAAAGATTTCGATATAATTATTTAGGGAACTTCCAGCATCTGTATCAAACACCTTTGTCGTACTTGAAATCTTAATATTTACCAACTCTTCTTTTCTGTATTCAACATCAACAAGGTTTAATTCAAAATCGGAAGAAGAATAAGATATTGTGCCTGATTTGGTGCGTTGTAAATATTGATCTATTTGTTGTTCCATACCCAAATCGGCATCCGATAAATAATCTTCCGGGTTGAAATCCGGCAGGACCATCATCTCCCTGCTGAAACTGCTAATGTCAATATTTAAGATACTAAAGTTTCGCAGTTAAACAAATAGGTGAAATTAAGGCAGTTAGGTTAATAAAAAGCAGCATGTTTATTTGGTTAAGACCTTAATTATTAGTAAATTAAGGTTGAGTCCAAAACTCAA
>JBKDZK010000542.1:0-6362 GCA_047971205.1 Draconibacterium sp. | reverse complement strand
TGGCAGATGTTAACTTTCGCCAACTGTTGCCTGTATTTGCAGCCACAATCGCCGGGATTATTTTACTCAACAGCCTGGCTCCCCTCTATGTTTTGTCGAGGTTCAACATTACCGACTTTCTGTTGGGAGGCCGGAAACGCAACGGTAAACAGTTGGCCAAACAAGCCATGCTTACGTTTCAACTTACCGTTTCCATTGCCCTGATTGCGGTTGTGATGCTTATTTTCAAACAACTTCAGTACGTAAAACATTACGACTTGGGTTTTACGGACGAACACCTTGTAAGGATCGAACTGCCTTTCCTGTTCGAGCGGCCCGAAGTACTGAAAAACGAAGTAACAAAGCTTCCGTTTGTTGCAGGTAGTACCTTGAGCAATGGATATCCCGGGCATATTAACATGTCGATGGGAAGCGGTGTGGAAGGAGACGAGTTTATGGTGAACTGCGTGTATGTTTCGCATGATTTCCTTGAAACCTTTGGCGTTCAGCTGTTAAATGGGCGGAATTTTCTGGCAGGAGATAAAAACCAGGCCTGTATGATGAACGAGGCTGCGAGAAAACGATTTGGCTGGGAAACCATTCAGGATAAAAAATACAATAATGGCCGCGACGGTGGCTACAATGTGGTGGGAGAGGTAAATAATTTCCATGTTGAATCGCTGCATTCGGGCATGACACCGGTAGCGCTTATTTATGAACCTGAGCGCGGGTTTAATACGCTTTCGCTGCGTTTAGCCTCCGGCAATGTTGGGCAGCAAATGGACCAAGTGCGGAATGTGTGGAAAAACATGCTGCCCGACGACCCCATGGAATTTACGTTTTACGACAGCCAGTTTCAGGCGATGTACGCAAAAGAAGACAAGCTGGCAAAATCCATTACGTTTTTCTCGCTTATTGCCATTGTACTCACCTGTATGGGTATTCTTGGGCAGATTTTTCTGATTAGCCTGAACCGCACCAAAGAAATCGGTATCCGCAAAGTCAATGGTGCCAAAATATCTGAAATACTCACCATGCTCAACAAAGACTTTGTAAAATGGGTGGCCATTGCTTTTGTAATTGCCACGCCAATAGCCTGGTACGCCATGAATAAATGGCTCGAAAACTTTGCCTACAAAACCACTTTAAGCTGGTGGATTTTTGCCCTTGCCGGGGTGCTGGCATTGGGAATTGCGCTGTTAACCGTGAGTTGGCAAAGCTGGCGTGCGGCAACCCGGAATCCGGTGGAGGCGCTACGGTATGAATAAAAATAGTAATTACAAATAAGTAAAAACAATAGCTCATGTATTCAATATTCAAATCCTATTTTCGGAATTTCAGGAAACAGAAGTTGATATACAGTATTGCCATCGGTGGTTTCGCAATTAGCCTGGCTGTTTTGGTATTAATTGTTTCGTTTATTATCGAGGAGCGAAGTGTTGATAAGCATTATCCCAACCTTGCCAATATGTACAGGATAAAACAGACGGATGGGAATGTGCAGGTGCCGAAACGAATCTACGAAAATGTATTGGCCTCTGCACCCGAAATAGAGAATATGTGCATGCTCAATCGCAACGGAACTTTATACGAATACAACAATAAGAAAGATGGTGTTACGGTGCTGGCCGCAAATGAGAATTTTCTGGATGTTTTTTCGGTTGAAGTTGTTGAAGGGCAAAAAGAGGGCTTGCTTTTGGCAAAAACAGATGTGCTGATAACCGAGCAGTTTGCCCAAAAAGTATTTGGAAAGAAGAACCCGGTAGGTGAAATGATAGAGTTTGGGAACAAGGAACAGAAAACGGTAAAAGCGGTGGTGGCAAATCCCCTGAAGACAAGCTCGTTAAAGTATGATGTAATTTTTAACCTCGAACAAAGTATATGGCAATCTTACATGGGGTATAATCAGGAAAAATACTACTTGCATGATATGGTTTTTGTTTTACACGATGCTGCAAGTCAACTAGAAGTAGAGAGTAAGATAAAAGATATTTTAAAACCTTACGAAGGATACGAAGACGCAGAGCTGGCCGTTCAGCCATTCAAGGAAATATATTTCGATAAAGGGAGTAACGGGGATAGTTATGAGCATGCAAATATTGATATGATTAGGCTCCTGGCAATAATTGCAATAATAATTCTTGTATTGGCCATTCTCAATTATGTAAATTTAAGCACAGCATTTAATAACGAGCGTTTTAAAGAAATATGTATAAAAAAAATATCGGGAGCAAGGACACAGACCATTTTTTACCAGTTTGTAGGTGAGTCCTATATCGCCTTCTTCATTGCAATTACTTTATCACTTGTGATTGCAAGTTTTTTGAGCCCTGTTTTTAAAGAACTGTTCAATCGCGAAATTGACCTGTACGAAGCTCTGAAACAACCAACATTATTATTTGCCATTGTAGTCATATTTCTTGTCGTTGGGCTAATTTCAGGTTTTGTTCCTGCTTTTGCTGTTTCAAAATTTAATCCGGTTGATTTGTTACAACGGAAGATGCGCCTGAAGAATTCCGGTTTTCGGGGAGCATATAATACCATTCAAATTTCAGTAACTGTAGTGCTAATTATTTGTTTGATAGTAATTGATAAACAAATACAGTATATTAAAACAAAAGATGTTGGTTTTGATAAAGAGCTTTTACTTGAGGTTGCCTTGCAAGGGAAAACGAATGGAAAAACGGGCGTTATAAAAGAAAGGCTTTTGAATAATCCGCAGATAGTTAGTGCCTCGGGCACACACGGGTTACCTTTTAGTACCTATGCATCTGGCTCTGGTGGTTGGACCTGCGACAGTGTTGAATATGAAATCGAGCAGTTGATAAGCATGAATACCGACACTTCTTTCCTTTCAACTTTTAGGCTTAATTTGGTTCTGGGGAGAAACTTTCGGCCTACCGATAAAACAGCCTGCATCATTAACAAGAAGACGTATGATTATCTACAACTGGGTACTATTGAAGGAAAAGAAATTTGGGGGAAAAAGATTGTTGGTGTGGTTGAAGATTTTCATTTCAAGAAAATGCATGAGGAACTGGGCTTTATTCAATTGAATTATATCCCGGAACAAGTTAGTCATTTGAATATCAGGATTGCTGGGAATAATATTCAGGAAACTTTACAATATATTCAAAACACTTTAAAGGAATTTGAGCCTTCAATGACTTTTAATTTACGTTTTTATGATGACTGGATAAACTCCATGTACCAGAAGGAAGAGAAACAGGCGAAAGCTATAAAAATTTATTCGCTTATCGCCCTGTTTTTATCATGTCTTGGCCTGCTTGGTATGGCTGAATTTTCATCGGTAAAACGCACCAAAGAAATCGGCATCCGCAAAGTCAATGGTGCCAAAATATCTGAAATACTCACGATGCTCAACAAAGACTTTGTAAAGTGGGTGGCCATTGCTTTTGTGCTGGCCACGCCTGTTGCATATTTCGCCATGAATAAATGGCTCGAAAACTTTGCCTACAAAACCACTTTAAGCTGGTGGATTTTTGCCCTGGCCGGGTTGCTGGCTTTGGGAATTGCCCTGTTAACCGTGAGTTGGCAAAGTTGGAAAGCAGCTACACGAAACCCGGTGGAGGCGTTGCGGTATGAATAAGCCCCCTCTAACTCCCCCAAAGGGGGAGAACAGGAAAAAAAGTTTAATATGAACAGTTATAATTACAACAGAAATGGCAGCCAAAAGTCTCCCCTTAGGGGAGATTCAGAGGGGCTTTTAGTTGGCAAAGCTGGCGGGCAGCTACACGTAATCCGGTTGAAGCATTGCGGTATGAGTAAATTGTCTGAATCCGGATTTACGGGATGAAAAGATTAACAGGATGATAAATGGCTGAAAAATGGATACAATAATAGAGGAGGATGGATTGAAAACTATGATCGTTTAGAAAATGAAAAAATGTAAATAGTGTAAAGTAAATTACTAAAACCAGGAACAATGATATTACAGAACTTGAAATCATTTATTAAACATCTGTCTAAAAACAAGCTATATACCTTCGTCACTGTTTTTGGCTTTGCTGTGTCGTTGATGTTTGTGGTACTGATTAGTGCGTACATCAGGCAGGAAACTTCGGTTGACCGCTTTCATAAAAATAAAGACAGGTTATTCCGGTTGGTAAACGAAGGCCAATCGGGTTTTGGGGCTACCATAGGAGAGAAAATAAAGAATACAGTACCTGAAGTAGAAAGCTATACCCGAATTTTTTATTACAAAAGTTTTTTTACACCCGGAAAAGGAGATGAAAAGAAAATTAACGCGAATGTGTTATTAACCGACTCCACATTTTTTAATATGTTTTCGTTTAAACTTTTAGAGGGAACACCTGAAGAAGTGTTGAAAACCCGAAACTCGGCAGTGCTTACCCGGCAATATGCCCGTGCACTATTCGGAGATAATTCCCCGATTGGGAAGCAAATAAAAAGCTCAAGCGGAACCATGTTACAAATAACAGGTATTGCAGATGTATTCCCTGAGAATACACAGTTTCGGGCATGTGATGCAATTGTAAATATCAATTCACTGGCTGATTTTTGGAACTATCCGGAGGTGCTGGCCAATGATAACATGAGTGACTTCGTTTACTATTTCTTAGCAAAACCTAATACCAATCTTCCGGCGAAAAGCACACAGGTTCTGGAGTTGCTAAAAAAGAATACCTGGTTATATGAAGAGAAACGTGTAAAGACATTAGGGTTTGAACCGATAACAGAATCCTACTTCAGCGATAAAAAAGGCAACCTCAGACAAAACAGTAAAACATTAGTTACGGTATTGTCGGTTATTGTGCTAATTATTTTACTGCTTGCAATTATCAATTATATCAACCTCACCATTGCACAATCGGGTTTCAGGAACAAAGAGGTAGCCATACGCAAACTTATGGGGAGTTCGCGCAGTACGCTTGTGAAGCAGCATATTATCGAATCTATATTGCTCTGTTTGATGGCTACCGGCTTAGGTTCACTTATGGCTTTGACTACCGAACCTGTTTTCAATAAGTTGCTGGATACAAACATTGGGTTGTTAGAAAATTCTGGCTTGTCGGGTGTTTTAATTGTTGTTGCAGTAGCGCTGGTTATCGGGGGTATTTCTGGTTTGTTTCCTGCGCTGTTTTTAACAAGGCTTCGTCCGGCAGAAGTTGTAAAAGGCAGTTTTCAAAAAAAGAACAAGACATCGTATTCAAAAGCATTGGTTGCATTCCAGTTTGCCGCTACCATTGCCCTGATTATTTGTTCGACGGTCATTATCAAACAAACCCGTTTTTTGCGGGAGTATGATTTAGGCTTTGAAAAAGAGAATATTGTGGAGATTAAAAAACCTTTCCCAAAAGAAAAACGACAGGCGCTCAGTAATATCTTTGACCAAATCCCCGGGGTTACCCAGGTTTCATTTGTTGCCGGGTCCCCTTCAGGAGGAGGTAATAATCAATCATTTATTTATAACGATAAGCCGGTAAGTTTTCAGGAATTTATCGTTGATACAACTTTTTTCTCAATGATGGGTATAAAATATACACCTACGGGAGTTGCCTGGTCGAAAAATGTATTGTGGCTGAATAAAACAACTGTAAAACAACTGGAGCTTGATGATTTGCCAAAATCGTTTAAAAGATACGATGAAGAGCTCCCTGTGTATGGCATAGTTGAGGATTTCCATTTTAAAGACCTCCGCGAGTCAATCGGATTGGCCATGCTGAGGCCTTTAGACGATGAACAATGGTCGTGGAGTATTTTGGTAAAAATATCAGGCAAAGATGTTGGGAGTACAATGGGGCAAATAAAATCTGCTTTCGATCCATTTACAGATGGCGAGCCCTTCGATTATGAATTTATCGACTCAACTGTTGACAACTGGTACCGGAAAGAACTCAATACGGCTAAAATTATCACTTGGTTTTCACTGCTGACCATCATTATTTCGGTAATGGGAATATTGGCGTTGGTTACGTATTACAACCAATTGCGCACCAAAGAAATCGGTATCCGCAAAGTAAACGGAGCCAAAGTAACTGAAATACTTGCCATGTTGAATAAAGACTTTGTAAAATGGGTTGCCATTGCTTTTGTAATTGCCACACCCATTGCATACTACGCTATGAATAAATGGCTCGAAAACTTTGCCTACAAAACCACCCTCAGCTGGTGGATATTTGCCCTGGCCGGGGTGCTGGCATTGGGAATTGCATTGCTAACCGTTAGCTGGCAAAGCTGGCGGGCAGCTACACGTAATCCTGTCGAAGCATTGCGGTATGAGTAGTGAGAAGTGCGAAGATGCTGATAAACGAAGTTTCGTCAGTATTGAAGCGTTGCGGTACGAATAAAAGTCGCGTAGCGACGATATTGTGGTAGAAATGAGATTCATCTCATTGAAA
>JBKDZK010000541.1:0-2204 GCA_047971205.1 Draconibacterium sp. | reverse complement strand
TCGACAACATCGTTTCCATCGACCCGACTTACGGCATGTACCAGGTGGCCGCAGAAATTTCGGATGTAAAGCTCAAAAAGGTTTCGTTAACGGCAGAATATGAACTGGATGCGGAAGCACTTCTGGCTGCCACCGATTCGAACACCAAGTTGATTTTTATGTGCTCGCCCAACAACCCAACGGCCAACTCGTTGGATAAAGAAAGTATTCTGAAAGTAGTAAAATCATTTAACGGGCTCGTTATTCTCGACGAAGCATACATCGATTTTGCGCCGGGAAAAACACTTTTAAACGAACTGCCCGACTATCCAAATCTCGTAATTCTTCAGACCTTCTCAAAAGCCTGGGGAATGGCAGGAATCAGGCTGGGAATGGCCTTTGCATCGGTAGAAATCGTTTCGGTTTTAAACAAAATCAAATATCCTTACAACCTGAACATTCTGACCCAGCAAAAAGCACTGGAGTTACTGGAACAAAACGAGCAGGTGGAAGCATGGGTAAAATTGCTGATCGACGAACGCGAAAAAATGGCCGAAAAACTAAAGGCCTTGCCTTTTGTTGTTAGAGTGTTTCCTTCTGATGCCAACTTTTTACTGGTAAAAATGCACGATGCCCGCGGAATCTATCAGTACCTTGTAGACGCGGGAATTATCGTTCGCGACCGCTCAAAGGTGTATCTGTGCGACGACAGTCTGCGCATTACCATTGGCTCGAAAGAAGAAAATAAAATTTTAAGAAAGACATTAAAAAATCTGATATCGTAAAAATGAAGAAAGTATTGTTCATTGACCGCGACGGAACGCTGAATTTTGAAACCGAAGACGAACAAATCGATGCGTTTGAGAAACTGGAGTTTCTGCCCAAGGTTTTCAGAAACATGTACAACATCCGTAAGAACCTGGATTACGAACTGGTAATGGTAACCAATCAGGATGGCTTGGGAACTGATTCCTTTCCAGAAGATACCTTTTGGCCGGTTCAGAATTTTATATTGAAAGCCTTTGAAAACGAAGGTGTAACATTCGACGACATCTGCATCGACCGCAGTTTTCCCGAAGAAAAACTCCCCACCCGCAAACCGGGAACGGGAATGCTTACAAAATACATGAACGGAAATTACGACCTGGCCAACAGCTTTGTAATCGGCGATCGTTTAACCGATGTTCAACTGGCTAAAAACCTGGGAGCCAAAGCTATCTTTATCAACAACGGCGATTTGACGGAAGAGCTGGAATCCAAAGGATTGGCAGACACCTGTGCGCTGATTTCTGACGACTGGGATGATATTTATGCTTGCGTGGCTTCGCCGCAAAGAACAGCTACCGTTATCCGGAACACCAAAGAAACCTCCATTCTGGTGGAGCTAAACATGGACGGTTTAGGCGTTTGCGATATTTCAACCGGCCTGGGCTTTTTCGACCACATGCTGCATCAAATCGGGCGTCACTCAGGTGCTGATCTGAAAATTCAGGTAAAAGGCGATCTGGAAGTGGACGAACACCATACCATCGAAGATACCGGGCTGGCGCTTGGCGAGGCATTCAAAAAGGCTGTGGGTAATAAACTCGGAATGGAACGCTATGGCTTCTGTCTGCCAATGGACGATTGTCTGGCAATGGCCGCTATCGATTTTGGCGGACGCCCTTGGTTGATTTGGGAAGCCGATTTTAAACGCGAAAAAGTAGGCGACATGCCCACCGAAATGTTTATGCACTTTTTCAAATCGTTTTCCGATGCAGCTGCCTGCAACCTGAATATAAAAGCTGAAGGCGACAATGAACACCACAAAATTGAAGCGATTTTTAAAGTAGTGGCCAAAGCCATCAAAATGGCCATTCGCCGCGATGTTTTTAACTTTGAATTACCTTCAACCAAAGGAAAACTTTAAGCCCCACCTAACCTCCCCACTGGGGAGGAATACCGAAGAATGGAAATAGATTTAGAATAAAATACCGTACCTCCTCGGAAATTTCCCCCTTTTGGGGAGTAAGGGGGCCAGATTATGAAGACTATAAAACCGTTACGCGAGAAAAAAAATACAGCCATACTTTTGATTCACTGCCCCGACAGACAAGGGATACTTGCCACTGTCACCGAATTTTTGAACCAGAACAAAGGAAACATCATCTACCTTGACCAACACGTTGACAGACAGGAAAAGATCTTTTACATGCGGGTGGAATGGGAACTGGAGAACTTTGCGA
>JBKDZK010000540.1:0-20896 GCA_047971205.1 Draconibacterium sp. | reverse complement strand
CGGGTCCCATTCACAAATCAGGGTACCTTTGCGGATTTCCTGACCGTTTTTCACGTAAAGTTTTGCACCGTAAGGTATCGGGTGTGTCGACAACGGAATGTTGGTATTCTTGTCGATGATTCTGAGTTCAGCCAAACGACTAACCACAATATCCATCTCCTTACCATCTTCCGACTTGTGTTGTACTGCACGAAGTTCTTCAATTTCACAGTAACCGTCGTATTTCGATTCGATAGTTGACTGAGCCGAAATGTTACCTGCAATACCCCCTACGTGGAAGGTACGCAGTGTAAGCTGTGTACCGGGCTCACCGATCGACTGAGCAGCAATTACGCCGACAGCCTCCCCTTTCTGAACTTTAAGTCCGGTTGCCAGGTTACGGCCGTAACATTTGGCACAAACACCTACTTTGGACTCACAAGTCAGTACCGAACGAATTTCAACGGTTTCAATCGGAGAATCTTCAATTACTTTTGCTATATCATCTGTAATTTCATCTCCTGATTTAATGATCAGTTTACCATTTAACGGGTGATAAATATCGTGAACAGTTGTTCTACCAATGATTCTTTCGAAAAGAGAAGCAACTACTTCTTCGTTGCTCTTCACATCGGCAGCTACCAAACCGCGCAGTGTTCCACAGTCGTCTTCCGAGATGATCACATCTTGTGCAACGTCTACCAAACGACGGGTCAGGTAACCAGCGTCCGCTGTTTTAAGAGCGGTATCCGCCAAACCTTTACGGGCACCGTGGGTAGAGATAAAGTACTCAAGTACCGAAAGTCCCTCTTTAAAGTTCGCAAGAATTGGGTTTTCGATAATCTGAGAACCGGTAGAACCTGATTTTTGTGGTTTTGCCATCAAACCCCTCATTCCGCATAACTGGCGAATCTGTTCTTTCGAACCACGAGCCCCCGAGTCAAGCATCATGTAAATTGAGTTGAAACCCTGACGGTCGGTACTTAAAGTTTTCATTACCGACTGTGTCAGTTTGGCGTTCGCATGTGTCCAAATATCAATAACCTGGTTGTAACGTTCGTTATTGGTAATGAAACCCATGTTATAGTTACTGATCACTTCTTCTACTTCCTCGTAACCTTCCCTAACAATTCCTTCCTTATCTTCAGGAATGATAACGTCGCCCAGGTTGAACGACAAACCGCCACGGTAAGCCATTGTATACCCAAGGTGTTTGATATTATCGAGGAATTTAACGGTAACCGCATTACCACTTGTGTTGAACACATCGGTAATAATGGTTCTCAGCGATTTTTTGGTCAGAAGCTGGTTTACGTAACCGGCCTCGCGAGGAACTACTTCGTTGAAAATAACACGACCAACAGTGGTTTCGAGAATGTGTTTAAAGAACTCACCGTTCTCATCCACATCTTCTACTTTTACTTTGATGATTGCGTGCAGGTCGATGGATTTCTCGTTGTAGGCGATCATTACTTCTTCCGGAGAATAGAATGTCATACCTTCACCTCGTCCACCTTTACGCGGTTTGGTCATGTAGTAAAGACCTAATACCATGTCCTGAGAAGGAACCTGGATAGGCGCGCCGTTCGCCGGGTTCAACAAGTTGTGTGATGCAAGCATCAGCAACTGAGCTTCCAAAATGGCAGCATTTCCAAGCGGAAGGTGAACAGCCATCTGGTCGCCGTCGAAGTCGGCGTTAAAACCGGTACATACCAAGGGGTGCAACTGAATCGCTTTACCTTCGATCAAAACCGGCTGGAAAGCCTGAATTGACAGTCGGTGCAGCGTGGGCGCCCTGTTCAGCATAACTGGGTGTCCTTTCAATACATTTTCAAGGATTTCCCAAACAACCGGGTCTTTACGGTCAACTATTTTTTTCGCTGATTTTACTGTTTTTACAATACCTCTTTCGATCAACTTACGAATTACGAAGGGTTTGTAAAGTTCCGCAGCCATGTCTTTCGGAAGACCACATTCGTGGATCTGCAGTTTAGGACCAACAACGATTACCGAACGTGCTGAGTAGTCAACACGTTTACCCAAAAGGTTTTGACGGAAACGTCCCTGTTTTCCTTTCAAACTGTCCGAAAGTGATTTAAGCGCACGGTTATTCTCAGTTTTAACAGCGTTTACTTTTCTTGAGTTGTCGAACAAAGAGTCAACTGCTTCCTGCAACATACGCTTTTCGTTACGCAGGATTACCTCAGGAGCTTTGATCTCGATCAATCGTTTCAAACGGTTGTTACGAATGATCACACGACGATACAAGTCATTTAAGTCGGATGTAGCAAAACGACCACCATCCAGCGGCACCAACGGACGCAAATCCGGAGGAATTACCGGAACCACGCGAACGATCATCCATTCGGGACGGTTCAGGTTTTTGCTGGCACGGAAAGCTTCTACTACCTGCAATCTTTTCAGCGCTTCGTTTTTACGCTGTTGAGATGTTTCAGTATTGGCTTTGTGTCTCAGGTCGTACGACAGTTCATCCAGTTCAAGTTTTGCCAAAATATCGTAAAGAGCTTCTGCTCCCATTTTTGCGATAAACTTGTTTGGATCATCATCGTCCAGGAACTGGTTTTCTTTTGGCAGCGTATCCAGAATATCCAGGTACTCTTCCTCGGTAAGAAAATCAAGATCCTTTACGCCATCCTGTCTCTTAATACCTGAATTGATCACAACATAACGTTCGTAGTAAATGATCGAATCCAGTTTTTTAGTTGGCAAACCCAGCAGGTAACCAATTTTGTTTGGTAACGAGCGGAAATACCAAATATGTGCTACAGGCACCACCAGCGAGATGTGTCCCATTCTTTCGCGGCGAACTTTTTTCTCTGTTACTTCCACACCACAGCGGTCGCAAACAATCCCTTTGTAACGGATACGCTTGTACTTTCCGCAATGGCATTCGTAGTCCTTAACAGGTCCGAAGATACGCTCACAGAATAAACCGTCTCTTTCAGGCTTGTAGGTTCTGTAGTTAATGGTTTCCGGTTTCAAAACCTCGCCGTATGATCTTTCCAGAATTTCTTCCGGTGAAGCCAAACTGATCGAAACTTTTGAGAAACTCGTTTTTGCTTTATTATCTTTTCTGAATGCCATAATTCAAATTAAATTCAATTAAACTGAACCTTTAAAATATCCTACTCCATGCGAACGCTTAGTCCAAGACCACGCAATTCGTGCAGCAGTACGTTCAACGACTCCGGAATACCAGGCTGCGGCATCGGTTCACCTTTTACAATGGTTTCGTATGCTTTTGCCCTACCCATTACGTCGTCCGACTTAACGGTCAGAATTTCCTGAAGGATATGAGAAGCACCAAAAGCTTCAAGCGCCCAAACCTCCATCTCACCAAAACGCTGACCACCAAACTGAGCTTTACCACCCAATGGCTGCTGTGTAATAAGTGAGTACGGACCGATTGAACGTGCGTGCATTTTGTCTTCTACCATGTGGCCCAGTTTCAACATGTAGATAACCCCTACGGTTGCAGGCTGGTCGAATGGCTCACCGGTTTCACCGTTAATCAAACGTGTTTCGCCAAATCTTGGGATACCAGCTTTGTCAGTATATTCTGTAACTTCCTCTAAACTGGCACCATCAAAAATAGGAGTGGCAAATTTCAGTCCCAGCTCTTTTCCGGCCCATCCAAGAACCGTTTCGTAAATCTGTCCAAGGTTCATCCTCGAAGGTACACCCAGCGGGTTCAAAACAATGTCAACCGGTGTACCGTCTTTCAGGAACGGCATATCTTCCCGACGAACAACGCGCGATACAATACCTTTGTTACCGTGACGACCGGCCATTTTATCACCAATCTGAAGTTTACGTTTCTTCGCAACGTAAATCTTCGCCAACTGAATGATACCGGCGGGTAGTTCATCTCCAATAGTAACATTGTATCTTTCGCGACGAGAAACTGCTTCGGCTTCTTTGCTCTTCATGATGAAGTTGTTGATCACACGAAAAATCAGATCGTTTTTGTCTTTGTCCGTTGTCCATTTTGCAGGATTAACGTTCATGTAATCGATCTCCTGAAGTTGCTTCAACGTGAATTTCACACTTTTGGCAACTACTTCAGTTCCGTAATAATCTTTAACCCCTTGCGAGGTTTTTCCGCTTACCAAAGTGAAGAGTTTGTCTTCAAGTTTTGCTCTCAATGCTGCAATTTCGCGATCCAGTTTTTCATCGATCTGATCAAGCAGTGTTTTGGTAGCTTTCCCTTTTTTGTCTTTGGTAACACGCGAAAACAATTTCTTATCGATCACAACACCTGTTAATGAAGGGGAAGCTTTCAATGAAGCGTCTTTCACATCACCGGCTTTGTCACCAAAAATCGCCCTTAACAGTTTTTCTTCCGGAGAAGGATCAGATTCACCTTTGGGGGTAATTTTTCCGATCAGGATATCTCCCGGTTTTACGTTGGCACCGATACGGATCAAACCATTCTCATCAAGGTTACGTGTTGCTTCCTCACTAACGTTTGGAATATCGGAAGTAAATTCTTCCACACCACGCTTGGTATCGCGAACTTCGAGGCTGTACTCGTCTACGTGAACCGAAGTGAAAACATCTTCACGAACGATTCTTTCCGAGATCACGATCGCATCCTCGTAGTTATATCCCTGCCATGGCATAAATGCCACCATCAGGTTCCTTCCCAATGCCAGTTCTCCGTTTTCAGTTGCGTAACCTTCGGTCAGAATCTGGCCCTGCTTAATACGCTGGCCTTTTTCAACGATTGGTTTCAGGTCAACTGTGGTTCCCTGGTTGGTTTTGGTATATTTCATTAAATTATAGGTTACCACCTCAGGATCGAAGCTTACAAAGCGATCGTCTTCTGAAACGTCGTAACGCACTATAATTTGTTTAGCATCTACAAATTCGATAACACCGTCGGCTTCGGCTTTCACCATAATGTTTGAGTCGGCGGCAGCTCTTCCTTCCAGACCGGTACCAACAATTGGCGCTTCAGGGCGAAGCAGCGGTACAGCCTGACGCATCATGTTTGATCCCATCAATGCACGGTTGGCATCGTCGTGCTCAAGGAAAGAGATCAGTGATGCTGCCACAGAAGCAATCTGGTTCGGACCTACATCCATCAATTCTACCTCTTGTTTCTCAACAACCGGATAGTCACCATCCAAACGTGCTTTTACACGCTCGTTAACAAAGTATCCTTCTTCATCAATCGGCGCATTAGCCTGTGCAATGATTTTTCCTTCTTCTTCTTCGGCTGTTAAATAAACAGCTCCTTCGGGAGAAAGGTCTACTTTACCGTTTTCAACTTTACGGTACGGAGTAGAAATAAAACCAAGGTCGTTGATTTTGGCGAACACACACAAAGAAGAGATCAAACCAATGTTCGGACCTTCCGGTGTTTCAATCGGACACAAACGTCCGTAGTGAGTGTAGTGAACGTCACGAACCTCGAAACCGGCTCTTTCACGCGAAAGACCACCAGGTCCCAGTGCCGACATACGACGTTTGTGCGTCATCTCGGCCAGCGGGTTCGTTTGGTCCATGAACTGCGACAGTGCGTTGGTTCCAAAGAAGGAGTTGATAACCGACGAAAGTGTTTTTGAGTTGATCAGGTCGATCGGAGTAAACACCTCGTTATCACGTACGTTCATACGTTCGCGAATGGTACGGGCCATACGAGCCAAACCTACACCAAACTGGTTGAACATTTGCTCGCCTACGGTACGTACCCTACGGTTACTAAGGTGGTCGATATCGTCCACATCGGTTTTAGAGTTCACCAACTGAATGAGGTTCTTGATAATCTCAATGATATCCTCTTTGGTTAACACTCTGTTTTCCATGTCAACATCCAGACCTAACTTTTTATTGATCCGGTAACGACCAACTTCTCCCAAATCATAACGTTTGTCGGAGAAGAACAACTTATCAATTACGTCGCGGGCAGTCGCTTCATCCGGCGGTTCTGCGTTACGTAACTGACGGTAAATGTGTAACACTGCTTCTTTCTCAGAGTTACACGGGTCTTTCTGAAGGGTATTGTAAATAATGGCAAAATCCTGCTGATTCTGATCTTCTTTGTGCAGAAGAATGGTTTTCACCCCAGAATCCAGGATTTCTTCAATATGGTCTTCTTCGATCTCTGTTTCACGATCGATAATAACCTCATTACGTTCAATTGATACCACTTCACCTGTATCTTCATCAACGAAATCTTCAACCCACGATTTCAACACACGGGCGGCCAGTTTGCGACCCACTAATTTCTTTAAACCTTTTTTGGAAACTTTAATCTCATCGGCCAGATCAAATATTTCAAGAATATCTTTATCGCTTTCAAAACCGATGGCACGTAAAAGAGTGGTAACAGGTAATTTCTTTTTCCTGTCGATGTAGGCAAACATCACACTGTTGATGTCGGTGGCAAATTCTATCCACGAGCCTTTAAACGGAATAATACGTGCCGAGTAAAGTTTGGTACCGTTGGCATGTAAACTCTGCCCGAAGAATACTCCGGGCGAACGGTGCAACTGGGAAACAATTACCCGCTCGGCACCATTGATAATGAAAGTCCCCCGCTCGGTCATGTAAGGTACGGTGCCCAGGTACACGTCTTGGATTACGGTGTCGAAATCTTCGTGTTCCGGGTCGGTACAATAAAGTTTGAGCTTTGCTTTTAATGGCACGCTAAAAGTTAAACCACGCTCTATGCACTCGTTGATGTTATAACGTGGAGGATCGACCTGATAGTCGATAAACTCCAAGACAAAGTTGTTGCGCGTATCTGAAATGGGGAAGTTTTCTTCAAAAACTTTGAACAAACCTTCGTCCTTCCGGTGATCGGGAGTGGTTCTTAACTGAAAAAAATCTTTAAATGATTTAACTTGTACTTCTAAGAAGTCAGGGTAATCAAACCTGGTTTGTGTTGAGGAAAAATTAATCCTCTCTTGTGTTGTATTTACTGTCATGTATTTATACAGGTTAATGATATAAAATATAAATACACAAAAAGGTTTAGAACCCAACTTGCGTAGGATTCTAAACCATATTACCTATGAAAATAGGTAGCAATGCGTTATTTCAATTCTACTTCAGCTCCGGCTTCTTCCAACTGAGCTTTCAGCGCTTCAGCTTCTTCCTTTGAAACTTTTTCTTTCAAAGCTTTTGGAGCACTGTCAACTACTTCTTTTGCTTCTTTTAAGCCAAGACCTGTTAATTCTTTAA
This sequence comes from Draconibacterium sp., assembly GCA_047971205.1. Lineage (GTDB taxonomy): Bacteria > Bacteroidota > Bacteroidia > Bacteroidales > Prolixibacteraceae > Draconibacterium. Next base: position 13,705 of record JBKDZK010000540.1, on the reverse strand, counting down.
CAAGTTTAACAACTGCAAGTTTAGAGGCACCTGCTGATTTCAGAATCACATCAAACTCAGTCTGTTCAGCAGCGCCTTCTTCGCCACCGCCAGCGGCTGGGCCTGCAACTGCAACTGCAGCAGCAGCTGGTTCAATACCATATTCATCTTTAAGGATGCCAGCTAATTCGTTAACCTCTTTAACAGTCAAGTTTACCAACTCTTCTGCAAGCTGTTTTAAATCTGCCATTTTTATTACTTTTTAAATTATTTCGTAAAAAATTATTTTTTCTCTTTCAGTGTTTCAAGAACACCATGAATAATAGTACCACCTGATTGCAGCTGACCAACAACTGTTTTGATCGGTGATTGTAAAAGGGCCACAACGTCTGCGATAAGCTCGTTTTTAGATTTAACTGAAACAAGCGCGTCGAGTTGTTCTGCTCCCATGTAAACTGACTCCTCAACAAAAGCAGCCTTTAAAACAGGCTTCTTTTTCGTTTTGCTGAATTCTTTGATCAGTTTTGCAGGAACATTACCTGTAGAGGTAAACATTACCGTTGTATTCCCTTTAAGTGCATCGAAAATCTCTTCAGCATTCTTTGACGAATTCTCAAGAGCTTTACGTAAAAGAGTATTCTTAACAACAACCAGTTTTACATCTTGTTTAAAACATAGTCTCCTTAAATCACTGGTATCGGCAGCATTTAGTCCACTAGTGTCTGTCAGATAAAAATGGTCGTATGAATCTATCTGTTCTTGTAAATTATTGATAATAACTTGTTTCTCTGAACTCTTCATAATTCCTATTTTTATTCTGCAAACGACTTAGATTCTACCTGAATACCAGGGCTCATGGTACTGGATAAATAGATACTCTTAATGTAGGTTCCTTTTGCAGCTGTTGGCTTCAGTTTGTTGATCGTGTTGATAAACTCAACGGCATTTTCCTTGATCTTTTCGGGAGTAAACGATACTTTACCGATAGATGTGTGAACAATACCAAATTTATCTACTTTAAAATCAATCTTACCTTGCTTAACTTCTGATATTGCTTTACCAACTTCCATGGTTACGGTTCCGCTTTTTGGGTTTGGCATCAAACCACGCGGACCAAGAATACGACCGAGCGCACCTACTTTTCCCATAACCGGAGGCATAGTAATAATTACATCAATATCTGTCCAGCCACCTTTAATCTTCTCAACAAAATCGTCGAGACCTACATAGTCAGCTCCGGCATCTTTAGCTTCCTGTTCTTTGTCAGGAGTAACCAATGCCAAAACACGTACCTCTTTTCCGGTTCCATGGGGTAACGAAACTACGCCTCTAACCATCTGGTTAGCTTTTCTTGGATCAACTCCCAAGCGTACATCAATGTCAACAGAAGCATCGAACTTAGTAAAAGTAACTTCTTTTACCAGTTGTGCCGCTTCGTCAATTGAGTAAACTTTTCCTTTCTCAAGTTTTTCCAAAGAAGCTTTTTTATTTTTCGTAATTCTGCCCATCGTAAAAGATATTTTTAGTTATTAGAATGGTGAAGTACCTTTTACGGTAATTCCCATACTTCTGGCAGTTCCAGCTACCATTCTCATTGCTGATTCCACTGTAAAGCAGTTCAGGTCTGACATTTTGCCTTCGGCAATTTGTTTTACCTGATCCCAGTTCACTGAACCCACTTTTTTCACGTGAGGTTCTGATGAACCGCTTTTTACTTTAGCAGCTTCCAACAGCTGAATAGCTACCGGAGGTTGTTTAATTATGAAGTCAAACGACTTGTCTGCATAAACAGTAATGATCACCGGAAGCACTTTCCCTGGTTGGTCCTGTGTTCTTCCGTTGAACTGCTTGCAGAACTGCATAATGTTTACCCCCTTGGCTCCTAATGCTGGTCCTACCGGTGGTGAAGGGTTAGCAGCACCACCTTTGATTTGTAATTTAATTAATGCAGCAACTTCTTTCGCCATAACAATAAATTAAAGCGTTACTATTCCTTTTCGACTTGCATAAAGCTAAGTTCCAAAGGAGTTTTACGACCAAAAATCTTCACCATCACTTGCAGCTTCTTCTTCTCTTCATTGATTTCCTCAATGGTTCCGTTAAAGCCGTTGAATGGTCCATCGATAACTTTCACAGTTTCTCCTACCACATATGGGATATTGATTTCTTCGTCGGTTTCAGCTAATTCATCCACACGACCTAAGATCCTGTTTACCTCGCTTTGCCGCATCGGTACCGGATCTCCACCCTTGGTGTCGCCTAAAAATCCGATTACGTTTGGAAAATTCCTTAGCGTGTGTGCAACTTCACCCACTAAAGCGGCTTCGATTAAAACATATCCCGGAAAAAAGTTTCGCTCCTTACTGATTTTCTTACCATTTCGGATTTGATAGACTTTTTCCGTAGGAATGAGAACCTGATCAACAAAACCTTTTAGATCTCCGTTTGCGATTTCGTTTTCGATATATTCCTTTACCTTCTTCTCCTTGCCTCCAATCGCACGCAGAACATACCATTTTTTACTATTTTCGCTCATTTCGACTTAAAGGTTTTGAATTAATAAAATAATCCATAAATAAAACTCATTATGTTTCTGAATGACAGATCCATAAAGAAGATAACTAATGATATAATAAAGGAAGCAATCATTACTACCAGTGCGCTACTTTGTAGCTCTTTCCAGGTAGGCCATGTTACTTTGTGTACGAGTTCGTCGTACGCCTCCTGCAAGTAAATTTTTAATTTCATGTGATAACTTTATTATCTACGCAACAAATGAAACCTGCTTAATCTTCTCTTTCCTTAAGAGAAAAACTTATGCATGCTTCATTCTAAGGTTCTTTGTTTTAGTACGAAAGGTAAGCTTCGAACTTACTGTTTACAACCACTCCCTTCTGAGATTCTTTCGTGAGTAGTCCCGGGCCGAAACCCGGGACTAATATCTTATTGAAATGTATTATTCAACAATTTCAGTTACCTGACCAGCACCTACAGTACGTCCACCTTCGCGGATTGCGAAACGAAGACCAATGTTTAGAGCCACTGGGTAGATCAATTCTACTTCGATTGATACGTTATCACCAGGCATAACCATTTCGCGGCCAGCTTCCAGATGAATTTCACCAGTTACGTCTAAAGTACGCAGGTAGAACTGAGGACGGTATTTGTTGTGGAATGGAGTATGACGTCCACCTTCTTCTTTTTTCAATACGTAAACCTCAGCTTTGAATCTTTTATGAGGAGTGATTGAACCTGGTTTTGCCAAGATCTGTCCACGTTTGATTTCTTTTTTATCAACACCACGCAACAACAAACCTACGTTGTCACCAGCTTGTCCATCATCCAAAATCTTACGGAACATTTCAACCCCTGTACATACAGTCTTACGACCTTCTGCACCCAAACCAATCAACTGAAGTTCGTCCCCCGTGTGAACAACACCCGTTTCGATACGACCTGTTGCTACAGTACCACGACCAGTGATCGAGAATACGTCTTCAACCGGCATCAGGAATGGTTTGTCGATATCACGTGGAGGCAGCGGAATCCAGGTATCGCAAGCTTCCATCAATTCCAATACTTTTTCTTCCCACTGTTCTTCACCGTTCAATGCACCTAAAGCAGAACCTTTGATAACAGGAGTGTTGTCACCGTCGAATTCGTAGAAATCAAGCAATTCGCGAATTTCCATTTCAACAAGTTCCAATAATTCTTCGTCATCAACCATATCCACTTTATTCATGAATACGACCAATTTAGGTACGTTTACCTGACGAGCAAGAAGAATATGTTCGCGCGTTTGTGGCATCGGACCATCAGTAGCAGCAACAACGATAATAGCACCGTCCATCTGAGCAGCACCAGTTACCATGTTCTTAACGTAGTCGGCGTGACCGGGGCAGTCAACGTGCGCATAGTGACGAGTAGCTGTTTGATACTCTACGTGTGCTGTGTTGATAGTGATACCCCTTTCTTTTTCTTCCGGAGCATTGTCAATTTGGTCAAATGCTTTAACTTCTGACCATCCTTTTTTAGCTAATACCATAGTAATAGCTGCAGTCAGGGTAGTCTTACCATGGTCAACGTGGCCAATAGTACCAATGTTAACATGGTCCTTATCCCTTACAAACGTTTGTTTAGCCATAATTGCAAAATTTTAATTTATTTATCTTAATTCATCTGAGCCGAAGACGAGAATTGAACTCGTGACCTCATCCTTACCAAGGATGCGCTCTACCCCTGAGCTACTCCGGCCTTATACACAAGAAGAGATGGGAATTAAGAGCAGTTATTTACTCTAAATTCCGATCCCTAAATTGAGCGGGAAACGGGACTCAAACCCGCGACCCTTAGCTTGGAAGGCTAATGCTCTATCAACTGAGCTATTCCCGCTTATACTTTCCACGCAAAAAATGCGGTGCAAAATTACAACTTTTTTCCAAACTACCGAATAAAAAATTCACCATGTGATAAACTCAATGAACTTTTCTTGTACTTCGATTAAAATCAAGCAAAACCATCTAATAAAATTCTGCCTTAATTTCCCCGAAAGCCCAATATATTCAGCTGTTGTAAGAACGCCCCTTAAAAGGGTTTGCAAATGTAAAAATTATATTTTAAAAACCTAAAACTTGATCGTCAAATTTTAAATTTTATTTATTTTTAAGCTTCTCCTTGTATTTATCGATTTGCTTTTTGAGTGCATCTGCTGCCAGATCAATAGCTTCTTCAAAAGAGTCTGCCTGTTTCTTCGCGAATAAATTGTCTTGTGCAGGAATTGAAAGCTCTAACTCAGCAACCTTATTATTTGCTGCTTCAGGCTTAATAACTTTTAAAGTTACCTCAGCCTTGATAATGCCATCAAAAAAAGTATCCAGTTTCCCTACTTTTTTATTTACGAAATCCACCAATTTCTGATCGGCATTAAAATGTACTGAATTAATTTTTACTTCCATAATTAATCGTTTTTATCACCACGAGGGTGGGCTTGTTTATAACTATCGCGCAGCTTCTCGAAGGTTGTATGTGTATATACCTGGGTCGCTGCTAAATTTGAATGTCCTAACAACTCTTTTACCGCATTTAAATCGGCACCTCTGTTCAATAAATGTGTGGCATAAGTGTGGCGCAAAACATGGGGACTTCTCTTCTCCAGCGAGGTTACCTTCCCCAAACTACTCTTTACCAATCGGTAAACAAGTTTTTCGTAAATCTGCTCCCCCTTATCTGTCACCAGTAAATACTCGGTCTTATGACCAAACTCGTTGTCACGTGCTCCAATATAATCATTTAATAGCTCGTTTATCTCTCTTGGATAAGGAATCACTCTTTCTTTTTGCCTTTTTCCCAAAACCCGAATCAAATATTCCTGTGAGTCGATATCCCGGTCACGCAATCCGATCAGTTCCGACAACCTCATTCCTGTCCCGTAAAACAACGAGAGTATCAATTTATCCCTAACACCAGAAAAAGTACTGTCAAAAACCAACCCGTCATCCAATAGATGATTCAAACTGTTTTCATCTACAAATGTGGGTAGTTTCTTCCTCACTTTTGGCAAAGTAAGATTTACCGCCGGATTGGAAGCAACAATCTCTTTGCGCATTAAATAATTATAAAAAGACTTCACCGAAGTCACTTTCCGATGAATACTTCTTGGAGCCAATCCTTGCTCCATAAGTTCGAGCAGCCAACTTCTCACCGAACCGGAAACAACCTCTTTAACATGAAATTCCCCGATCACTTTTGTGTAAAAATCCACAAACTGATCGAGGTCATTTTTATATGCCACTACCGTATGAGGAGAGTACCTCTTCTCATACTTCAAATAGTTGATAAACGATTCCTGATAACTCATCGGCCATCTCTACAAAAAACCAGGAACCACTAAACTAGTTAGTCTTCCTGTTGCTGCAAACCTTGTACGTAAGCTGCTTTCTTCAACTCTTCCCTTCTTTTTACTGAAGGTTTGGTAAATTTCTGACGTTCGCGTAATTCCTTGATTACACCTGTCTTTTCGAATTTTCTTTTGAACCTTTTTAAGGCTCTTTCAATATTTTCGCCCTCTTTTACCGGAATAATAATCATATCTATCGGTTTTAACTTTTTAAAATTGAGGCGCAAATTTAGAAATTATTCATACTATATCAAATTTAAAGTAAAAAAATAATAATTCCTATCTGCTAAATTCAGTTTTAGGATTTTTAACGACAGGTAAGATACGGTCTGACGCGCTCAAATGTAACGTCGTCAAACCCCTGTAATAATGCGACTTCTGCAATGCTTTTAAATGCTCCCAGTTTTTCTTTTCTATCTAAAATCTGAGCTACCTGCTCCTTCGATAAATACGGATGTCGCAACAACTCAGCAAACTCAAAAAAGTTGATCCTCATTTTCCGGATATGAAGAGTGTCGGCGTAAACATAGTCTTCAAGCCCGTAAAAAGTATCCTCCGGGAAGTTATAAATCTCCAGCAGTTGTTTTGGGGAATAGTAACCTCCCAGCAATTCACGGTAACGAATGATTCTTTTTGCATAGGCAGGTCCAATTCCAGGCAATTTCGTCAGCAAAGCAGAATCTGCACTATTTAATTCAGCCATTGGAATCTCATCGAAAGATGGTACGATCACTTCATTTACTGAATCAAGCTTTATATATGGTTTAATTTTGACGAACAGAACAGAGTCCACTCCGTAAATTTTGAGAATGTCATCTGCTTTTCGAAATACGCCACCGCTTAAACGGTAATTTACCAGATTGCTTGCCTGATAATTAGTAAAGCCCATCGCCCTCAACTCTTCTTCTGCAACGGTATTCGGATCGAAGTAATCCAGAGTTTCCTCTTTGGCCTTAACCATTCCCGTAGGCGAAGATTTTGGCTTCTCGTAAGGAATTACCAGGTACTTTTCCACCACCTCATAAATAGAATCTGTCATTCCGTATATCTTCCGGAAATCACTGCCCGTTTTAAACCTCCCTCCTGCCCTTCGGTACGATACTATATTTCTTTTTACGGGTTCCGGAATATCCAGCGAATCAAGTTGAGCACGCGAAATACTGTTGGGATTAAATGAGAAAAGCCTTCTTGATTCACTGTCCGGGATCTCCATTTCAGCTTCCCACTCTTCCATTAGTTTCTTTATCTCAGAAAAGTCGGTTCCCTCTTTTGGCGGCAAATAATCTACCAGGCCGTTTATGAGCACAGAAACCAAAAGAAGACCGGCCAGTATAAGTATACTATTTCGATCCGACCTTGAATAGCTAAGGTATTGACGTTTTATGCATTGTAGAAACTTCTTCATTGTGTTCGGAAATAGAGATGAAGATTAGCACGTTACAAGTTACTAAAAATGAACGAGTAAAGCAACGCATAAAAAAAGCCGGGTTTACCGGCTTTCATAAATTCAAATATCGTTTCTAGGTTATTCCCTTTATAAAAAGTGCTGCAACGGCTATTATTCCGATCGCCACCGGAGCAATGTACCGGATGATAAAAAAGACAACTTTGTAAAGCGATGATTTCAACTCGCCCTGATTGCTTATCTCATCCATGAAGTTGATTTTGCCCAGTTTCCAACCGACAAATATTACAATCAACAAGGCTCCAAAAGTTAACATGATATTGGCCGAAGCAAAATCAAGCAACCCAAATATTGTTTTACCAAAAATGAGGAAATCACTCAATACGCCAAACGACAATGTTGCCAACACTCCCACAACACTAATGGAAACAGAGGCAATTAATGTAGCCTTTCCTCTCGATAACCTAAGTTCTTCCTTCAAATAGGCAACCACAACTTCCAGCACCGAGATGGTGGAAGTGAGAGCAGCCACACACAAAAGAAAAAAGAAAATAACAGCAAACACCAAACCTCCCGGCATCGCTTTAAATACATTGGGCAGCACTTCAAAAACCAGACCCGGGCCGGGAGACATCTGGTCAACCGATCCAACAGAAAAGGCGAAAATGGCCGGAATTACCATCAGACTTGCCAGTATGGCAATGAAGGTATCCGTAAAAGCAACCTGAGAGGCTGTCTTCAAAAGGTGATTGTCTTTTTGAATATAGGAACCGTAAGTTATGAGCGTTCCCATACCGATGCTCAACGAGAAAGCGGCCTGTCCCAGCGCCATCAGAACCGTCTTAAAATTAACGGCCGACCAATCGGGGATAAACAAATAACGAATCCCCTCGCTGGCACCGGGTAAAGTAACCGAACGCACCACAACCAGTGCAATCAGAATAACCAATACCGGCATAAGTATTTTGGTGAACTTCTCGATTCCTTTTTTGATTCCGCCATACACCACCAAGCCCGTGATGACCATAATCACCAATTGCCAGATAACAGGACGTGCAGAACCTGAGCTAAAATTGGTAAAATTCGACACCATATCATCGGTATGCAACAGCTTTCCGCTGGCTGCCTGCACCAGGTACTCCAAAGTCCAACCAGCCACCGCGCTGTAAAACGAAAGAATGGCAAAAGCCGTTATAATACCAAGCAAACCTACCAGGTACCAGGGAGTTTTGGGAGCGAGTTTTTTAAACGAGCCAAAGGCGTTGAGCTGCGCACGCCGCCCGATGGTAAACTCTGACAGCATTACCGGAATTCCGATAAGAATAATAAAACCGATGTAAAGCATCAAAAAAGCCCCCCCTCCGTTTTGAGTCGTTACAAGCGGGAACCTCCAGATATTCCCCAAGCCTACAGCTGAACCCGCTGCCGCGACAATAACACCAAATTTAGAGCTAAAAGAGTCTCTGTTTCCGGAAGGAAGATTTGCCATAAAATTTCAGTTAAATATTTTATACTCAGATATGCTTACAGTTTTTTATGCTTTGCGCTCCAAAAATGCAAAAAAATAATTCTATCCGGTATAAAACCCGGCAAAAATGGGAAATTAAAAAGGATAACCGATCGCAAAGTTCAGGTTGAAATCGTCTCCGGTGAGTTTCCGGTTACCAATGATCCATCTTTTGCCAGCCTCGGCAGACGGGTCCCGCAACTTCATCCCCAAATCGAACCGAAGGATAAAATAATTCAGGTTGAAGCGAAAACCGGTACCTGTACCAACTGCAATCTGTTTATAAAACTCATTTATATGAAAGCGAACTCCTTCCCTGTTGTAATATTTGTTGATGGCCCAAATGTTTCCGGCATCCAGAAAGAGCGCCCCTTCCATTTTCCCAATCAGGTTGTAACGATATTCCAGGTTGGCTTCGATCTTTAAATCGGACGACTGGTTGGGATAAAAGCCATCGGGTGCTTTATAATTACCAGGCCCCAGCGATCTCACCTGCCAGGCACGTATGCCGTTCGCCCCTCCGGCAAAATACTGCTTCTCGAAGGGCAGTAGTCCTGAATTCCCGTAAGGGAAACCAATCCCGAAAAAAGCGCGCCCCACAATGCTGTTATACGGGTCGATTTCAATGGCTCTGCGAACCTCAATATCGGCCTTCAGGTATTGAGCAAACGGAGTTCCCAAATACCGGTAGTACTCGACAAGGCTGTTTTCGTAGTTTGGATCCTGGTATTTACTCCGCCCGGTAATTTCAGACAAAGCCCACAGTGAGTTTCCGGCCGATTCAACATTCAAACGCGCGTAAGTGTAATTACTTTTTACGCCTAAACGCTGATTGTTGTATACCAGCGAGTAGTTGGTCGCAAAAATAAAGTGATCGGTAAAACTGCTTTTGATGTACAAATCCTGAATGGAGTCAATAAATGCCTGATCAAATTCAAATAAATGTACAAAGTTAACGTCCATCAAATTCCACATGTGGCTGAAGTTTTGGGATGTTTTCCAGTCGTAACCAAATTTAAGGTTGGTAATGGTGCGTGTGTATTCCGGTCTTCGCTGGTAGTTAAAGCCCATGTTTAACACAGTTTTCGGAAGGTTCTTTTCAAAGCTTCGGATAAACTTACCGGGGCCCAGCAACTTGGGAATATTCAAACTGTTTTCGATACCAAATTCGCGTGTATTAAACGACTCCGAACCATTATCCACCTGCCGCCGCATTCGCTCAACAGCACCTTTCAGGCGGATTTGAAAAACCTCGGCCCCCCGAAACAAATTCCGGTGCTGGTAATAGATGTTTCCTGCCACCCCGAGGTTTCCCGAGGTATTGGTTCCTTCCAGGTCGAGTGATACCGATTGTTTATTTCGCGGCGACAAACGCACATAACAGTCCAGCATGTCGGAATAAGGAGCATTGGGAGTCTCTTCAAACTGAATATCAACATACCTGAACTGTCTCAGGCGGTTCAGCCCGTTAAACGTATTTTCCACATCGGTGGCGTTGTATAAATCGCCACTCCGCATTTGCGTGGTCCGCCGAAACAGATTGGCCGGATAGTAAATCGAAGGCGCTAAAAACAACCTGGCATTGTCCCACTCAAGGGTATCTGCAAATACATTGGCAGTTTTGCCCTGAGAAAGATTAGGCGCCGTTCCCGGAATAATAGAATAATAGAAATTATTGAAATAATAAGGCCTGAGTATTTTAGTAGAATCAACCTGCGAATTTCTCGTTTCACCTATGTACAAATCCAGCGCCACACGTTTTTCAAGTTGCGTTGTGTCCGCTTTGTACCTCACCTGGTTTTTGGAAAAATAAAAATAGCCCTTGTCGCGGTACAACTTTACGATCCGCTCCTGCTGTTTTTGCAAATCGTAAATATCAAACGGAACCCCTCTCTTAAATTGAAGGCTCATGGAATCTTTCTTGAAAATCTCCTCCAGTTTTGGCGTGGCAAAATGATAACGGACATCGTTTATCGTGTATCTTTCGCCCGTTTCAATGTTGAATGTCAGCTTCGCCTTCTTCTTTTTATCTTTTAATTCCAGTCCGCTTCTAATATCTGCGCGGTAATATCCTTTGTTATCCAGGTATTGCTTTAACTGCTCTTTCGATCGGTCTGTCATCACCTCGTCGTACAGTTGCGGGGCTTCCCCAATTCGCTTCAGCCAGTCGTCAGTTTTCTTTTTCGACGACATATTGTACAATATCAGGTAAAACTTTACAAACCCAAGTATCTTGTAATTTTCTTTTTGGCGGATAAATGATTTGGCCTCGTCCTTGTTTATCTCAGGATTATCCACTTCCAGTTCCACTTTATTCAAAAGATACTTATCCTCGGGAACAAATCTCGTGGTTGAACAGGAAGCAAGGATCAACGCGGCCAATACAACAACAAAAACCTTCTCAATCCTTTCGGTGATATAACGGTATAAAATCAAATTCAAATTTCTTTTAATGCACAAAAATAAAGAAGACTTTTTAACAGAAACAGTAACTTTACTCCAAATAATATACGAAGGTGATTTTTTCTCGATGATAAGTAAATCAAAAATCAAACAACTTTCTTCGCTTGCGATAAAAAAATACAGAAACAGTGCAGGTTTATTTCTGGTTGAAGGCGATAAAATGGTACTGGAACTGGCAAAATCGCACATTGGTATTGCTGAACTCATTATTACCAGCGAATTTGAGCAGGCGGTTCACGACCGTGGCCTGCAGCCCGAAACAATTACTATTGCCAGTAAAGATGAGCTAAAAAAGGTAAGCCAGTTAAAAACGCCTCAAAACAGTTTGGCTGTTTGCCGCATCCCCGAACAGAAACCGCTTCCGCGAACTTTGTCTGACGACCTGACGCTTTACCTGGATGGCATCCAGGATCCGGGAAACATGGGGACGATCATTCGAATCTGTGATTGGTTTGGCATCCGGTATATTTTCTGTTCCGCTGAAACAGTCGATCCGTTTAACCCGAAGGTTATCCAGGCCAGCATGGGATCGTTTGCCAGGGTAAGCGTTACCGAGTGTGATTTTATGCAGTTCAGAACTACCGCCCAAAATTCCGGGGCATGCATTTACGGCACTTTTATGGAAGGCTCGAATGTGTACACCGAAAACTTATCCAAAAAATCGGTGCTGGTAATGGGAAATGAAGGAAACGGGATCAGCGAGGCCATTAAGCAGGCTGTCGATCAAAAAATCAGTATTCCGAATTTCTCGGAAAACGAACACAAAGCCGAATCACTCAATGTCTCGGTGGCAACGGCCATCCTTTGTTCCGAGTTTAAAAGGAGTACTGGCAGAGTTTAGGGTTCAGCGTTCAAAGTTTAGAGTGAGTAAAGAATCGAGAATCAAGTATCCAGAACACCCCCTCGTCATTCAAACATAATGCTAAAATGCATAAATGCTTTAATGCGGAAATAAGCTGCAAGTTGTGAGCTACGAGCTTCAAATTTGCCAGGTATTCATTTCCCAACTGAATACTGAGACTGTAAACTGCGACTACAGCACCCCCTCCGTCATTCCGGCGTCAAAGCCGCCTGAATTTCTCGTCCCCCTGAATGGGAACAAACAAGCTCCCCGTTTTTGGAAACCATGAGTACACCCGAAGAAGCAAGCATTCACCAAAAGGAAACTGCGATGACATCCGAGGAAATAAGCATTCATCAAAAGGAAATTGACCACTCAGAAGTATAACAATGACCTCTTGAACTCAAACAGTGCCTGCTCAGCTTGCAACAATAAGCACTTAAAGGGTTAGCTCTATGTTCTCCGGACGTTTATGCTTCCATCTCCGGTGCGACCAAAGGTAAAGCTCCGGTGTTTCGTGAATAATTTCTTCCATTTTCCGGATGTAGGCCAGTAGAATATCTTTATGCTGAAGTTTGCCCGGCTCTTTAATCAACAATTCCACATTGGCTTCATAATGTCCCCTGTCGGTCTTTTTCATGTAAACAAAAACAATGGGCTGGTTGGTTTTAATGGCAATCTTCTCGGGCCCGATAAAAAACGGAGCTTCCCGGTTGAGGAAATACGTCCAGAATGGTGATTCAGCAGGCGGGGTCTGATCGGAGGCAAGCCACAAAGTGCTCGGAATATTGTTTTTCATGTATTCCAGTAAAGCCCGTGCTATTTTGTGGATAGGAATCGATTCTCCGCCCCATTTCTCGCGCGAGTAGAGCATGAACTTTTCCATCGCACTATTCCCCCGAAGCGGGCTGTAAACCATCAGGAGCTGATGTTTTGACCTGGCCTGCAAATAACTCCCCCACTCCCAGTTACTGTAATGAAAACCCAGAGTGATCATACTCTTTCCTTCGTCGGCAATGGCATTTCCAATTTCAAGGCCTTTAATCTTCACCCGCTTCTCCATGTCGGCGACCGTCATGCTGTGGAGCTTTACTGTTTCCAGCGAGAAATCGCAAAAGTGACGGTAAAACTTCCCCGTAATCGCTTTAATTTCCTCCTCTGATTTTTCGGGGAATGCATAAGACAGGTTTTCGAAGATTACCTTCTTCCGGTATTTTACAACGTATCTTAAAACAATATACATACAATCGGAAATGAGGTACAAAACGGGAAACGGGAAAAACGAGGTTATTTTTAGCAACAGTACCAGTATCTTGTTCAATACTCTTCGTACAAAACTTTCGTGATACCTGCTGTCTTTTTTAACTAGATCTTTATCAACCATACTTTGTAAATTATCCGGTTAGCGAAAATGCCAACCGTGTCGTCATTTCTCAGGTCAAACTACTTCTACTTTAACACATTTGAAAAATCCACCTGTTTTTACCCTTATATCCCTAAAGGGAACAGGTCGATTTATTCAAAATGGAAGGAAAGGGTAAAAATCTTCGACCGTAATTCTTTAATGGATTGCGCGTAGTATTGCCGCTGAACAATGGCAGGTAAATCTCCCAG
>JBKDZK010000539.1:0-3708 GCA_047971205.1 Draconibacterium sp. | reverse complement strand
TTTCTTATTTTTCTTATATTTTATTTTTTTATCATAAAGTATCTCATATGATTACTCATTCACCACTTCTATGGCAGTAATAATTGTCAGAAAAGTAGCGTCATAAAAGCTTGCGTTTATTTTGATGCATGAAACATCATGTTCCCCGGTTTCGTAACTTACACCATAGCGATATTCCAATTGCCGGTATACTTCGGGAAGAGGCGTGTTCTTAAACCTGAAGGTTTTATTTTTCCACCCCAATTGTTCATCAAAATCAAAATCACTTTTTACATACTCCCGCGTTTCCCGATTAAAGGCGACCATTTTTCCCGGTTCAAGAAAAACATTTTCACCTTCGGTCTGGCAAACCTTCACTTTACCTTCCACTAAAGCCACCGACAGGTTAGTGGCATCGGGATAGGCATCAACATTAAAAGTTGTTCCAAGCACCTCTACCTGGTAATCGCCCATATATACTGTAAATGGTCGCTTATGGTCTTTCGCAATTTCACAATAAGCTTCGCCCGTCAAATAAACTTCCCTTTTTAATTTCGAGAAATGCTCCTCAAAACGAAGGTTTGAGCCGCCATTTAACCGAATAAAAGACCCATCGGGCAAATCAACATTAAGGTTCTCCCCGGGTTTGGTGCTGAATTCGAGGTAGGTCAGTTCCTCCGGAACAGAAGATTTATGAGCCCTTTGATTAAAAAATACCACACTTGCAATCCCCAGTAATACCAAGGCAACAGCGGCTACTTTATACGTACGTATGAACCAGTTGACCGACGGCTTTTTACCGGCTTCTCCCATCGTAAATCCGGGCTCCTGTTTTTGAATCCCGGAGATTATTTTTTCGCGCGTTCGGGCATAACTAAATTTAGGCATGTTGCCATAGTTTTCTTTTTGATCAACCATTCTTTTGAACTCATCGAAAAGCGCCCTGTTATGGTCGGCTTTCAGAGCAAATTCCAGGCGGTCTGATTCTTCTTGTGTTATTTTCCCGGATTCTTTCTTTGCAAATAATTCGTATAATTCTTCCAGCTTCATTTTATCGCTTTATAGTATGACACAGCATACCGAAAATATTCCCGGCAGAAACTGTTACAAAACGATTAAAATGTTAAACAACATAAAAAACAAAACTTTGCGGTGATATAAAACCATTGACATATCATTGTCTTTTAGGAGTCAAATCACTATAAAATTGTACCGGATTTAGCTCTGTAGGTATAAACTAATCGGAAATAATAAAAAGGAATTAAGGTTGGAGGGAGTTACATAATTGCCGGCAAAAGTATTGCGAAAAGAAAGCTGAAATCATATTGCCTGGAAGCCATTTTTTCAGAGATAAATTTCATCGCCAGGTAAATGTGATTTTGTACAGTTTTTAATGAAATGGATAATTTATCGGCTACTTCCTTTTGGCTTAAACCTTCCAGTTTGTGTAATTTAATGACCAGACTTTGTTGTGGCGACATCATTCTTAGTAATTCCTTAAACTCACTTAGTACCTCGCTGTGAACCAAATCCGAGTCGGCGTTAACATTCGAGACCATATCCTTTTCGGGCACATCTTCGATACAGAGAGTCACCTTTGAGCTTCTTAAATAATTTAGTGCTGTATTTTTAGCAGCCGCAAAAAGATAGGGTTTTAGCTCAGTGGTAAGTTTTATTTTATGCCTGTTTAACCACAACTTTACAAAAACATCGGAAACAATATCTTCGACCGCCTCGGGGTCTTTAACTATGGAATGGGCAAAATAACTAAGCCGGTTAAAATACTTATCGAAAACTATATTGAACGCTTTTTCGTTGTTGGCACAGATCTCTTGCCACAATTTGTGATCAGTATTAATTTCTTTATTCATTAATTTGAATTCATAAAACCGTCGCGAAGATAAATCGAATATCTACTTCAACTGAGAAAGGACAATTAAAAAAAGATTAAAGTTACCCTGATCTTTCTGGCTACTTTAAATAAATAATGATTAGGAAGTATGTGAATAACTGCTCCGTGGGAACTAATAGATAGTGTCTTACAATTTTAAATATCCTCGAACTCTACGTTTGTGTAATCTTTTACCTCGGCGGCTTCTTCGGCTTCGGCTTCGGCTTCGGTTTTATATTCTTCGTCGTTTGAGCGGCTTACCAGTTCATCTTCCGGCTGCTTCTCGAAAATGTAATCCACTACTTCCTGCAAGCTTTCCATAAATTTCTCGAAATCTTCTTTGTACAAAAAGATTTTGTGCTTTTCGTAGCTGAACTTTCCGTTCTCGCCAAAGCGTTTCTTACTTTCAGTAATGGTCAGATAAAACTCGTCGCTTCGGGTACTCTTTACATCAAAGAAATAGGTTCTTTTCCCGGCACGAATAACTTTTGAATGAATTTCCTGGTTAAATTTGCTTCCAGAATTGTTTGTTCCCTCCTTACTTCCAGCACTTTCCATTCTTTCAATTTTTGATTTTTGACTTAGTTAGTTTCAAAAATAGAAAAATATTTTAGAAAATTTAACAATAGAACAGAAACCTCGCACCGGAAAAATCAAATTATTCTATTTATAAAGAATCCATTTAAAATCAGGATTTCTCAATCATCCAACGCAAACTGAAAATCTCATGTTTTGATTTTATGTTCAATTAAATGATTCACTTATAGACATAAAAAATTCCGGAAACACTCCTTACAAGCGCCTCCGGAATTTTAGTTGAACAGGTAATCTGTATCTACCGATAAATTTCCTTTTTAGCTGAAAGCAGTGTATTCAGAAGCAACGAAGTCCGGGTCATTGGGCCAACACCACCCGGAACCGGCGTAATGTAAGAACATTTAGGAGCGACCTCATCAAACAGCACATCGCCTTTCAGTTTCCATCCCGATTTTGTCTGATCTGATTTTACACGGGTGGTCCCCACATCAATTACGACGGCGCCTTCTTTTACCATATCGCCTTTCACAAACTCCGGAACGCCCATCGCCACGATCAGTATATCGGCATTACGACAAACTTCCTTCAGGTTTTGTGTGCGACTATGAGCAACGGTTACGGTGGCATTCATCGCCTTTTGCGACATCAACACACTCATTGGGCGGCCCACAATGTTACTACGCCCCAGAACCACACAATTCTTTCCGTTGGTGTCGATTTTATGGCGTTTCAGAAGCTCCACAATTCCATAGGGAGTAGCCGAAACAAAAGATGGAAGGCCAATTACCATCCGGCCAACATTGATCGGATGAAAACCATCCACATCCTTTTTCGGTTCGATGGCTTCGATCACTTTTTGCTCTGAAATATGTTTTGGCAAAGGTAGCTGTACAATGAAACCATCCAGGTCCTCATCCTTGTTCAGCTCATCCACCCTGGCCAGCAACTCGTCTTCGGTAACGTCATCTTCGTAACGAATCAACGTAGATTTGAACCCAACTGCTTCGCAGTCTTTAATTTTATAGGCTACATAAGTTTCGCTTCCACCATCGTGCCCGACAAGGATCGCTGCCAAATGCGGTTGCTTTCCACCGTTGGCAATAATGGTTTTTACTTCTTCGGCAATTTCTGCCTTGATCTCGGCAGCGATCTTATTTCCGTCTATCAGGTTCATATATTTTTATTTTTTTGTTCTCGCAAAGTCGCCAAGAATATTCTGATTTATCTCAAACAGTCAGGTTTTGTCCTTCTTTAGTTTACGTTTTTACTCGCTTGAAAAATCATTATTCTGTTTTCTCCTA
>JBKDZK010000538.1:0-2358 GCA_047971205.1 Draconibacterium sp. | reverse complement strand
GTTATTCTTTCCTGTTTAGTTCTTATCCTGTCTGCATGCGATAAAAATGATGATTCCACATGAACAAATATCATCATTGGTGTTAAGTCAATAGAAAATATTTATTTCTAAAATCCTGGCTCCAAAGAACATATTTCTGTTTCGACAATATGAAATATCTATCATTCAAGCCGTTAATACCTATTTTCCCTCCTGAACTATTTTTGATGAATATTATCAGAACGAAATAACTCCCCTCTCAAGTGACGAGTATTAAAAAAGCTAATTTCCCCTAGAGAATAAAGAATATCTGCTCCACTTTCCCTCACTAACAACTCATCAATAATCAGAAGTGTTCCATTCTTTAGCACATCATTCTTAACAGATATTGACATTAGTTCATTCTTGTTTTTTGTTTCGATACTGATCTCAACTAACGCCCATTTCCCGTCAAAACCTTTAATGTGTCGGTGCGCATCCGAATAAAAATAATTAGTTACTTCCTGTGTTTCGGGGTTTCGCTGCACCAGTTCAATGGCAGTGCGCAAATATCCGTCTTTTTGATAATCATACATCCAGAAACTGAGCTTAAACTTTTTATCTGCATCAGTTTTCAGCGTATCATTCAGAATGCTTTTCCAATGCCCGGCAGAATAGTGCAAAGCACCTTCTCCACTGTAGGTAATATCCGATTTCTGGTCATCAAAATTCCGGATAATAAAAGCAGACGAAGAATCACTCACCTCAACTCCCTGCACTTCTTTCCATATTTTTTCACTTATTTTTTGCCGAATTTCACTTAAACAATATCCTCTCATTTCCTGCAAAGCTTCTATCGACAAACTTTTCACCTCAACTTTATCGTTTTTAAAAACAGGCTCAGAAAAACGGATCAAACGCTGTTCATCTTCATTGGGAGAATAATCCCCATTAATAAGCAGTAAAAAAGGCTTACTCGCGGG
Source organism: Draconibacterium sp. (assembly GCA_047971205.1). GTDB lineage: Bacteria > Bacteroidota > Bacteroidia > Bacteroidales > Prolixibacteraceae > Draconibacterium. Next base: position 1,417 of record JBKDZK010000538.1, on the reverse strand, counting down.
TAGATCGGTCAAAAGGGCGTAGGACTCAAATGGCTCAGTTACCAGCGTGTAATTTTTGTACGTTTGAGAGATGGATGTCCGGCTAAGCTGAACAGCGGTTGTTGGCAGGCCAGTTTTCAACGAAGCAATCATGGTCATCTCCTGCATATTGTTTTTGCTTTCGATCCAAATATTTTCTGAACCAACATGAAAATAGGGAATGGGAATAATCGCCTGATAATCTGCCGGATTAATTTTACTCACCCACTCATTTTGAGGCAAGGAGTTTGAAACGTCCTCCATGTCCGCATTTCGATTCTGAATAAAACGGCTGTTCATGTATATATTCCAATATCCATCGAACAGCAGAAATCCGACGGCTAAAACCACCAGAGCTTTCCAGAAGTTACTGCCCTTGTTTTCAATCACTTTTCGATACAGTGCGTAAAAAACGACTATGTTCAACACATAAAAAAACAACCATGAAAACCGGGCCAGTGCACGCAACTGACGAAACGGACCAAGGTAATCGACCAGCCATTCCAATCCAAAAATAAAGGGAATACCAAACGAAAAAAGCAAGGCAAGAAATGAAGTCCAGAAAAATGTATTCAGAACAAAATTATCTGTGATCTTAAATGCATTTTTGCGAACGACAATTTTCCTAACAAAAACAACCATTCCAACCAGAAATCCCACAAGAGCCGACACACCGATAAAAGACAGACTTTCCCAGGGAACATGTTTAAACACGGTTATTACTTCGGGCACAAAACCATAAGGCTTTCCGCTGGGAAGCAAAACACCCGCCGGATGTCCGCGGTAGGCAAAAAAACCATAGGGATATGATGTTCTATCAACAACAGAGTCGTAACTGCCAATTAACCATTGGAAAAGTAAAAAGGGTAAAATCAGTTGTATAAAGAAAAATAACAATCCCTTTATTAAACCAAAACTCCGCTCTTTATTTACAAGCTGTGCCAGCAGATAAAGTCCGATAATAAAACCGTTGAACCCATAAAAATACATGTGCATAGCACCCGACAAAAACGTTACAAGTGCTATTAAACCGGCGTTTAGGTAATTTGGCCTTTTGTGAAAACGAAGAATCAGGTAAAGCATTAACGGGATCCAGAACAACCATGAAAGCGAAAAATGACCGCCAAATCGGGCAATTTGTGGCGACAGCATACAAATGCCCACCGAAACCACCGAAGCATACAGCCAGTTAATATTTAACTCATAAAATATCAGAAACAAAAAACCTGCCGCCAAAACAATCGAAAAAATCATCAGGAGGTTCATTATCCCAACAATGTTCCCGCTGATGTCAAAAAAATGGTTGCTGATGAACTTCACCGTGTTGACCACCATCGGCTGACTTCCAGTAAAAAATACCATCTCGCCGTATGGATAATTCATGCCGCCCATACGCATT